>CAZNXI010000008.1:35045-42937 GCA_964577005.1 uncultured Rheinheimera sp. | reverse complement strand
TGTAAATCTGCCGGCACTGCCTTCGAAGGTTCGAATCCTTCCCCCTCCACCATTTCTTTTTGTAGATTCCAAGTATACTTCTCAATCAAATTCTTTGCTGAACGCAATCTTTTAACTTCATCAATTCTTTTTAGAAATCACGCACATCTCATAATCATTTTTTTAGACATCCAGCCTGTCTTTTTGTCAATGTCTCTATGGAAACTAAGCATATTTCTTAATCATTGTCGCCTAAAACACGTTAGGTAAGTTGAGAACCTTGTTGAGCGAAGCGCTAGAGCCTTCGCCCAAACACAAGCTGTATCCTTAAGCGCTTAATTGCTGACAAAGTTCAATCAGTAGCGTACTGGCACCAATACGCATCGAGTCCGCTGCCGCCGCTCTGCCAGTAATATTCTCATAGAGTGCGACCAACTCTAATGCTTGTTCGACAGTCTTTACCCCACCCGAGGCTTTAAAACCTACACGTCGTTCAGCTGCAGCAATACTGGTTAAGATGATCCTAGCCGCTTCCAGCGTTACCCCAACCGGCACTTTACCCGTAGAGGTTTTAACAAAGTCAGCACCACTGGCAATCACTAACTCAGTGGCTTTGGTAATTTGCTGAGCAGTGAGCAACTCTCCGGACTCAATAATGATTTTTAAACAAACGCCTGTGCAAGCTTGGCGAACAGCCGATAAAAACTCAGCGACAGTGCTTTCATCTCCCGCTAATAATGTCTGGTATGGCAAGACACAGTCAATCTCATCTGCGCCTTGTGATAATGCAGCCGCTATGTCCGCCAATACCTTAGGCAAGGGGTGATTCCCCTCCGGAAAGTTAACCACAGTTGCCAAAGCAACTTTCGCTTGTTGCTGCTGAATAAAATGTTCAGTTAAGGATAAAAACTGTGGGTAAACACAAAAGGCAGCAATGGGCTCAGGTGTTAACGGTAAGGTTGCTAACCAGTTTTGCATTTGTTGTTCATTGTCGCCCTCGTGCAGACGAGTCACATCGAGCAGTTGTACGAGTTTTAATAAAGCAAAAGAAGTGGTCATGGTAGGATACTCTGTCAGTAATATAATTTATCGCTAAAGCCTTAACCTATCGTTATATTTAGAAACTTATGGGCGCAGCCTGCAATTTAACGCCGAGATTAAACCAGAAATGTCAGCCGAAGCAAAAAACTTTTCTGTTTCGTATCGTCGCCTGTAACTTTAGTCAGACCATTTCTAGTCAGCGTTAAGCTAAGTTGGCGCTATTCTCAACACACATAGGCGCGATGAGCCGCCGCGACCTCACGAGCATAACAAGCTCAAAGACGTTTTGGTACAGTGCTCAAAATGCCCTTAAAGCAACAGCGCTTGATGCTGTTTTAACCATTGTTGCGCGGCAGGGTAGTCAGGACAAAACTGGTGAACTAAATGCCAAAACGCTGCTGAGTGATTCATAAACCGTAAATGTGCCAACTCATGGATCACCACATAATTTGCTACCCAAGGCGGTGCTTGCATTAAGCGCCAGTTAAAGCCAACCACACCTCGGTTATCACAACACCCCCAGCGCCGTTGCCAATTGCCTATACGCACAGCTGAGGGAGTTAACGCCATCACCTTCGATTGCTGCTCGACACATTGCTCAAAAAAAGACATCGCTAACGTCGTTAAATGTCGCTGCACTAAGTTTTTAATATAAACAGCACGTTTGTCTGCATTCACCCGAGTCGGTATCTGCACTAGCAGTCCTTGCGCGCAGATTTCAATCTTCGCCCTACTGGCTAGACACCAGCTGAAATCTCGTTGCTCTCCACCCAGCAAGATTTGAGTTCGCTCATGCCAATCTGGTTTTGCTAGCGTACAGCTTAGCTGCAGATGTTTTAAAACCCAAGCCTGCTTTTTTTGCAATAGCGCTTGAAGAAATACCTCAGAGGTGCCAAGAGGCGCCCTGACTTTTAGTTGGCCTTGCACCACCGCCAACTGGATTGAGCGCCTTCTTGGGCTAAAAATCACCTCGTACTGAAAAGGTAATGTTTTTGACTGCACTAAGGCCATACTCAGGCTCCAGTTTCGCACTGTTTAACATTACATGTTATGATCTGCGACATAATTAAAAGCTAACCTTGGGTCCAACATGAAAATAATTTCATTTAATATTAATGGTATTCGTGCCCGCTTGCACCAACTGCAAGCACTTATCAATAAACATCAACCTGATATTATCGGCTTACAAGAAATCAAAGTACAAGATAGTGAGTTTCCTTTAGCCGACGTACAGGCCATGGGATACCATGTTTACCATTTTGGACAAAAAGGCCATTATGGTGTGGCAATCCTCAGTAAATCGCCTGCAATTGACATGCAATATGGTTTCCCTGGGGATCTTGAAGATGCGCAGCGCCGAATGCTTATCGGTCAGTTTGCGCTACATGATAACAAAGTACTGACAGTACTCAATGGGTACTTCCCGCAAGGTGAAAATAGAGATCATCCCACAAAGTTTCCGGCAAAAACGCGTTTTTATGCCGATTTACAACACTATCTAGAACAGCAGCATGACAGCACTAAAGACTACGTTGCCGTGATTGGTGATATTAATATTTCACCTACTGATCTTGATATTGGTATTGGCGAAGCAAATGCAAAACGCTGGTTGCGTGAGGGGAAAACCTCATTTTTACCGGAAGAGCGGGCTTGGTTACAGCAATTAAAAGATTGGGGACTGGTTGATACCTTCCGCGCGCTACACCCGGATACCGCCGCACAATACAGTTGGTTTGACTATCGCTCTAAAGGCTTTGATGATAACCGAGGCCTGCGGATTGACGTCGTCATGGCAACCCCGCCTTTAGCTGCGCTTTGCACTGAAGCCGCTATTGATTACGAAATTCGAGGTTTAGAAAGACCATCCGATCATGCGCCGGTATGGTCAGTTTTCAATTTAGCTTAACCTTAGCAAGGCGCCATTACTAAAACCAACGGCGCATTACCGATTTATCCAGTTGCTGATAAGCCTGCTGTAACAAGCGGGCTAAATCCAGATAGTTTTTCGGTGAGCCTGAGCCACTCGCTGCTTGGCCGTGTTTTTGAATTTGCTCCCGTATTTCATTTGCCCAATTAATCAAAGCAGGTGGCAAATCAGTATTAGCACGCACACCCAACCAATACCAACCTTGCAAAGGCATTGACACAAGTAACAGCATCATCGCTAGAATCTGCCCAAGAAAATCTCCACCTAATAACTTAAACTGTACTACGGCAGTCAAGATGGCTAAGACAGGAAGATAACGTGCGGCTTTCTGCGTAAGAAAGATGATTTTATTTTCAGGGAAAATCGCATTTAATTCCGGTTTGGCAGGCCAGATTTTACTGTAGGCAAATCCTGAGTGTATTGTTCTTACTAATTTCATATTGACCACTCCTAACCGCTTCAGACAATGCTAATTAGACATTAGCACATATTAACCTGCTTTGAGGCTTTGTTGCACAGTAAAAGTTCTTGTCCGACATTGAAAACCGTAAAATCACCATGTGATGATTGCAATACAGCTTTACTGCCAAAAAGTGGCATTTTTAGCATTCTGACTTGTTTTAAGTGGTACAGTAAAACAAACAAAAAGCGTGCCATTTAAATAAATCATTAAAATCAATGAACTAGCGAGATAAACGCAGATTACCCACAAAGTTACTCACAGAATCTGTGGACAATCTTAAACGAGTAATACAAACAACTTGGCTAAATCGTAGCTATGCTAATCAACCTAAATTGACTGCTGACTGAACAATACTGCTATTAAGGTCAATTTGTTTGTCTTAATCTATAAAGCCCTTAAAAATATAGCGTTGCAGCCCAAGCTAAGTTAAGAAAAGATACTGATATTCGAAATTATTTAATATATTATCGAGTACGCTGAAAATCGGGAGATGGATGTGGCATATTCAGAAATCATTTGGCAACAAGATTGGACTAAGTTACAAGGGTTTATGATTAAAAGCCCTTTTAGCGGTCAATTAATGCCAATTAGTAGCCATCCTTATCTTTTATACCGTCAGGATATCCTGCCAAACACGCTGAGTTGCAAATTAGAACAAGGGACTTTTTATGCGCCTTTTAATGCTGAGTTTGCCACATCACGCGATGTTGATCGACGCCTGACGTTTAAACACCCGTCTGGACTTACCCTGACACTTGACCTACCGATTGAACTTCGTGATTTACATGGTAAAGGTATGCACTGGCTCTGCCGCTCTAACCAACACATTACTGCCGGCACTCCCGTGTTACAGCTTGACTTACCTTTTTTACAAATTCAGTTGCATGAGGTGTATTGCCTTGCCACGCTTTCGGCACCTAAGCCACTTGGCAAAATTTACAGTAGAAAAGCCAGAGTTAACGCAAACGAGGACGCGTTATTCGTACTACAACTGCAACAGCATGATAAAAACTAATTGTTTGCTGTTAAAAACGACTATTTATCCATTTTTATTAAGCTAAAACTATGATTATTCTATACGGCATTAAAAATTGTGACACCATCAAAAAAGCCAAGAAATTTTTAGAGCAGCATCAGCTGACATACCAATTTCATGACTACCGTACTGACGGTATATCCACGGCGCTTTTAGCTGATTTTGCTACCCAACTCGGCTGGCAAGATTTACTCAATACTCGCGGCACCACTTGGCGTCAGCTAACGGAAGCGCAAAAGGCCAATCTCGATCAGGAGAAAGCGCTTGAGTTGATGCTAGCTCAGCCAGCATTGATCAAAAGACCCGTTTTAGTGCATAACGAGCTCTATTTGTTAGGCTTCTCGGAGAGTCGTTATCAATCCCTTATCACCGCCTCCTAGATACAAGGTGTTTTATGACGTTATTAGTTGATCCAACCACCAACGCCACGCTAGCATTAGCAATGGACTTGATAGAAAAACCGTCGGTAACACCCGAAGATGCTGGCTGCCAAGCGTTAATGGCAGCACGCTTACAGCAAGTCGGTTTTACTATTGAAATGCTGCCATTTCATGACACGCTAAATATGTGGGCGCGTCATGGTCAGGGCAAACCGGTGTTTTGCTTTGCAGGGCATACGGATGTCGTTCCAACAGGACCTGTTGAACAATGGCATACTCCCCCTTTCACCCCAACGATTATTGGCGATACGCTTTTCGGTCGCGGCGCAGCAGACATGAAAGGTAGTTTAGCTGCAATGGTTGTAGCAACAGAACGCTTTATCACTTTATACCCAGAGCCAGCGTTTAACCTAGCCTTTCTGATTACCAGTGATGAAGAAGGTCCATTTATCAATGGCACGGTTAAAGTAATTGAAACCTTGGAAGCGCGCCAAGAAAAAATTCGTTGGTGTCTGGTGGGTGAGCCTTCTAGTGGTAAACAACTTGGCGATGTGATCAAAAACGGTAGACGCGGTTCACTGACTGGCCATCTTACCGTAAAAGGTATGCAGGGACATGTTGCTTACCCACATCTTGCCGATAATCCGGTACACAAAGCCGCCCCTGCCTTGGCCGCACTAGCTGCAGAAATTTGGGATCAGGGTAACGCGTATTTCCCGGCGACTAGCTTCCAAATTGCCAATATCCATGCAGGCACCGGTGCTTCAAATGTTATCCCCGGCGAACTCAAGGTTATGTTTAACTTCCGTTACAGTACTGAACTTTCTGCGGAGCAGTTACAAAGTCGAGTGTATGCTATTTTGGATAAGTTTGGTTTAAATTACCAAATTGACTGGACTTACAATGGTTTACCCTTTTTAACTGGCAGTGGCGATTTAGTTGAGGCCACCGTGACGGCCGTAGAGAAAATAACCGGGCTTACACCACGTTTAGAAACAACAGGTGGCACCTCAGATGGTCGTTTTATTGCGCCAACGGGTGCTCAAGTGATTGAATTAGGCCCCTGTAATGCCACTATTCATAAAATTAATGAGTGTGTCTCTATTCCCGATTTGAACCAATTGACAGAAATCTATCTGCAGTTACTGCTTAACCTACAGCAGCGGTTGAGTAAATGAATCACGATACCCTAGACGGTAACTTACTTACTGGCTTATGCAGCGACTCGCTGCAACAGACTGCTGATGCACACTTGCTGCATCAGCAGGTCATCCCAGCTTTTGATACATTAGCGAAGGCGATGGCACAAGACGGTATTAAACTGCAAATCGTCTCAGCCTGGCGAGGTTTTGAACGCCAAACGAGCATATGGCAAGCAAAGTGTGATGGTCGAAGAGCCGTATTCAACAGCGAACAGCAGGTTATCGATATCAGCAAGCTGCAGGGCCTAGCAAAACTAGAAGCGATTATGCTTTATTCAGCGCTGCCCGGAGCGAGTCGACATCACTGGGGCACGGAGCTAGATATTTATGACGCCGCCGCGGTGCCGGCAGACTATCAACCACAGCTACAAGCTGCGGAATATGCCGCTGGCGGTCCTTTTCATAAACTTAGCCTTTGGTTAGCACAGCATGCCAAAACCTATGGTTTTTTTCTGCCTTACCAGCGATACCAAGGTGGCGTAGCAGCTGAACCTTGGCATATCAGTTATTGGCCGGTTGCCAACCGCTGTCAAGCAGCGTATAACTTAAATTTATTGCAAACAACGCTAAGCGAGCATCCTATCGCAGAGCAGCAAAATGTGTTGACACATTTACCTGCATTGTATGATCGCTTCATCATGAACATCTGCGAGCATAAAACATGAACTGGCCACTGTTTTGGGCGCTAACACTGGCGTTTGGTTTTGTTATCGGCAATATCATGTTAGTTAAGCAAGCTGCCAAGCAGAAAATGCCTGCAAGGAAGCCGCTTAACCACCCGGCAGATATTGGCCCGTTACCGCGCGCTCGCCAAGCTGACAGAGCAGCCGCTCAAGATAAGGCTACGACGACTGATCAAAACTCGAATACCCCTGAGTAAAACGCTGTAGCTGATCACGCAGATTCGGAGGGGTACCTTTGATCACTAAGGTGTCTGTTTTGATATCATACTGGACTCGTTCGCCTAAAAGTTTTTCATCAAAACTTAGTGATAAGCCACCACCTACACCATTAAATTTCACCAGTTTCTTTAATTCTTTCACTTCCACTGGGAATTGCTCTGCAACCTCTAATTGCTGTTCAGCGCAATAATGTAAAAAGCCATTTTCCTGCTCTGGTTCGATAACCGCAGACAGCTCAGCTAGCACAACTTCCTGACCTGCTTTTACGCGCTCTTCACAATACTCAAAAACTTGACGCCTAGCTGCCGTTTTCTCATCCTGCGCAAAGTCAGCAGCACCAAGATACTCTTCAACCGAGGCAAGGACTTTTTGACTATTAACTTTGGCATCTGCGCCTTCTTCACAACCAAGAAAATCCAGAAAAAAATCAGCGACTTTGCGCCCTGCCCGACCGCGAATAAAACTAATGTAATTTCCTTTAGCCGCGTTTACTGCATACTCCGTTAAATCAATTCTGGCAGCAAGTTGCATACGACCAATATCTAAATGTCGAGAGGTTGCTAACTCAAGTTGGTCGGATAACTCAAAATGATCCTTACTGCCAAGTAAACACACTAACAAAAACTCACTGGCTAAATAACGATAATGCGCCAGTAATAAATAACCAGTTTCAGGTAATTGATGTTGACTTAGCTCGACAACTAGCGCATCGGTAGTGGCTTTAGCAAAGCCTAAAAAGTTGGTTTGTTCACCTTGCCAGTCCGCTAATGCGGTAACAACCCGTGCTGATTTATCATGCTGAAAACTGGCATAACCCTTAGCAGGCTTGCCGTTATAGGCTAAATGTAGCTGTTCTACTAAAGTGGCCACCGCCGGACCATTCGCGATTAAGTCATCACGGTAATGCGCCTGATGCTCACCATTATCGGTTAACGCAATAATATTAATCGCTAAGTGCTGCA
>CAZNXI010000008.1:0-35035 GCA_964577005.1 uncultured Rheinheimera sp. | reverse complement strand
ACCGACATAAGTTTTCCTGTTTTTTCTGAATTCTGTTACTATTCTATCTGTTTAAGTTATGTTTATCTGAGTATTCCATGCCTATTATATCAAAATATTCTACCAACCAGATCGAAAAGCTGGTAAACCAATTATTAGACACCCTGCACAACCAGCAAGCGACTACTGAGCTTAGCTTGATGTGTTTAGGTAATGCGGTCAGTCATGTGATTAATACCTCGGTCCCTGCGGCTCAACGAGAGGCCGTGGCAAGCTCTTTCAATCAAGCACTGGCCGATGCCGTTGCACCACGTCGTAACTAGTTACTAATGGTACTAGAACAAAATCTCTCTCTTGTTAAAAAAGTCAACCGACTACTTGATTGGGGACATTGGTTTACTTTTTTTAACATTATTATCGCCTTGTTTGTCACAGCAACGTTTTGGGCGTCAGAACCCTTACCACAAACATGGCTTGGCTGGATCTATTTAGGATTTAACTGGTTTGGACATACCGCATTTCTTTGCTTTATGTTTTTTATTCTCACCATTTTCCCATTGTCTTTAATTTTTCCATATCAGCGACATATTCGCGGTTTGGCCGCCGCCCTCGCAACCTTGGGTCTCGTCATACTGATTTTCGATGCTTATGTTTACAGCCAGCTTGGCTACCATATTGGAAGTGCATCCTACTCTCAGACTATTGATCTGTTACGACAGCAAGTTGTCACAAATCTAAGAAATTTTGTGCTGATTGTTATAGTAGTTGGCAGTATTATTTTCTTACTCGAATTAGTGATAAGTAATTATTGCTGGAAACGAATTAGTCGGTTAAGTCAATCAGGGCTTGGCAAACCAGCACTGGTCTTATTCTTTGGCAGCTTTATGCTAAGCCATCTCATCCACATTTATGCTGATGCCAATTTACACTGGGATATCACCCGACAAGATAATGTATTGCCTTTTTCCTACCCAGCTACCGCTAAAAGTTTATTAGCTCGCTACCAACTGGTTGATCTTACTCAACGCGCACAGCGTCAGGCTGATAAGCTTAATCCTGATAGTATCAGGCCGGTTAGCCGTGAATTACGCTGCGATCTGCCGCTACAGCCTTCTACCTTACTGATTATAAGTAACACCTTGAGTGAGCAGCAGGTACAATTTTTACGCGCTCAACATTTGCGGGTGCATGATCAGCATTTTATCCCGAATAACAGTACCGAAGCCTTGCTGAATTTGTTGTATGGTCGCTTTATGGCAGAGCAGTCTGATAGCCAAGCTTTACTGCAAATACCAAATTGGCTAACGCAGGTTCCAACTGAGCGTGTTAGCGTTAGTAACCTCAATACGGAAATGGCCTCACGCTTGCCTTGGGCAAATAATAGCTTTACCAACACGCCTTATGCGATTGTCTTTGATGAGTCGCCTGAACAACATTGGGCGCATTATCAGGCCTATGAGCATATTGTCGTACTACCGTTATACAGTGAGCAAAACCGTTTCCCGTTATCACCACAAACGGCTTATGTCCGTTGGCCTGCGCTATTAACACAGGTAAAACAGTTTAATAGCCAACAGCTTGATTGGTTACCGACGCTACTTACTGCCGCAGGATGTGAAAGCGAAGGGCCTTGGTTAGGTGATAATTTACTTACGCCCAGTCCGCTACCGAAACTCAACATTAGCCAGCAAGATATTATCAGTATCCGCAAAGATAAAATGCTGATCTTAAGACAAGACGGCAGCTATGGCGTCTGGTCCGCGGGCACGCTAGTGCCCTTAAATGAAAATCTCAATGTGCCGCTACTGATCGACGCTTTAAAACGCTTGGAAGAGTAATAGACACGACGCTATTGAAGCGCCTTGGGTGTTTTTAACTTAGGGCGCTTACCTGCAAGTTCCAATTCGGCTAAATGAAAGAGATTGGTTAAAGCGATGGGTGGCACAGGCTCTCCAAAGCATTCGATATAAGCCACTTCCGCTTCCTTCACAATTTGCTGGAACAGCTGATCATAGAGACTGAACCCATCATAGCTATAAGGCTCGTCTAATTCAGCCAATGCCATTTCACGCTGCCGACGCATAAAATAATTCATTAAAAACTCATATTGTTTTATATCTAAAAACTCACGGCAATCCATGTTTATTCCTCAGTCACTTAGCTTAACAACGCGCCAACGTTAGCGTATTTACCAGCTTTATACGCAAGCGCATTGCATAACGATTAATAATCAAATTAATCGATTACAGCAATCTTTTATATTCACTTTAATAAATAATAAGAACCACTATCATTACCATAACGGCTTAACAGGAATACTATCATGACTAAAACCATTACTTTTGCCATTATGCATTTTACCATCGCTTTTGGCGTGACTTACTTAATTACCGGTGATTTGGTGCTGGGCGGACTGGTTGCAGTCATTGAACCCGCGGTTAATACGGTGGGCTACTTTTTTCACGAAAAAGTCTGGCAACGTTTTGAACAACGTAAATCAGTCGCACTAAATTTGTTTACTAAAGGCTTTGTAAAACTTTAACGGCTTGGCGCGCTGTTTAAAGGCGCGACTGACAGGCCAGTTCTAAGCAAATAGCTCAACATCACTAGTGAAAAACCGCTACAATAGTGGCTCTGAATAAATTGATTATGAGGCAACAATGCTAGCACTGGGTACCCTAAATACATTAACCGTTAAAAAGCAGGTTAAGTTTGGCTTTTATCTGGACGGTTTAAGCTGGGGTGAGATCCTGCTACCAAATAATGTTGCACCAGCCGATTTACAAATTGGCCAAGACATCAGTGTTTTTTTATATCTTGATTCAGAAGATCAACTTATTGCCACCACAGAGCGTCCAAGAATAATGGCTGGTCAGGTGGCGATGCTACCCGTTGTTGCCGTTACTAAAGTGGGAGCCTTCCTCAACTGGGGGTTAAAAAAGGACTTGTTAGTCCCTTTTAGCGAACAGCAAATACC
This sequence comes from uncultured Rheinheimera sp., assembly GCA_964577005.1. GTDB lineage: Bacteria > Pseudomonadota > Gammaproteobacteria > Enterobacterales > Alteromonadaceae > Alishewanella. The sequence continues at coordinate 32,079 of CAZNXI010000008.1, read as the reverse complement.
ACTAAAAGAAGGACAACATTATTTAGTCTACTGCTATGTCGATATCAGTAATCGTATTGTGGCCTCGACTAAATTAGACCGCCACATCCACAAAACACCCGCAGCCCATCAAGTTGGCGATAAAGTCGCCATTGTGGTTAGCGAGCAAACCGAACTCGGGTATAAGGTGGTGATTGAACATCAACACTGGGGCGTTTTATACAAAAATGAAGTCTTTAGACCACTGCGTCGTGGTGACAAGCTCACTGCGTATGTGGTGAAAATACGCGATGACGGCAAAATTGACTTACGACTGGCCAGTACCACGCATAAGCAAGCACAAGAGTTAACGGATAAAATCCTGCATAAACTGAGACAAAACGGTGGTAAATTAGCGCTAACCGATAAAAGCTCACCAGAACTTATTTATGAAGCCTTTGGTGCCAGTAAAAAAGCCTTTAAGCAAGCCATTGGCGCTTTGTACAAAGATAAGAAAATCATTATTACGGAACAAGGTCTGATTTTAGTTCCAGAGCAAACCAGCCAATAGCTCAAAAGACGTTACCCTCTTCAAACGATAACACCGGCATTTGCCGGCGTTATCGTTAACCACAAGTGGCTTAGAAGGCGCTACGATTTTGTGGCTTGGTTAAAACAACATGCACCGCGCTTGTCGCCCGCTCACGAAAGCCGCCCTCGCAATAACACAGGTAAAAATGCCATAACCGAATAAAATTATCATCGTAGCCAAGCTGATGCACCGCATCGCGCTGCGCCATAAAATTATCACACCAGTCTTTTAAGGTACGTGCATAATCAAAACCAATATCCTGCACCTGACGGATAACTAAATCTGTTTTACCCGCAACCGCATTGGCCATACGACTAATTGACGGTAAGCAACCACCTGGGAAAATATAACGTTTTATAAAATCTACTTCTCGCACATATTGCTGATAGCGATTGTCCACCATAGTGATAGCTTGCAGTACCATAATGCCATCGGGTTTTAATAAGCTACTGCACTTCTCGAAATAGTTATCTAAAAAGTCATCGCCAACCGCTTCAATCATTTCAATAGAGACTAACTTGTCATAAGTGCCTTCTAGTTCACGATAGTCTTTAAACAATAAGGTGATTTGCTGCTCTAACCCGAGCTCTTTAATACGCTGAGCCGCATAATCATACTGTTGTTGTGAAATCGTTGTTGTCGTTACTTTACAGCCATAATGTTGCGCAGCATAAATAGCCATACTGCCCCAGCCAGTACCAATTTCAATAAGATGATCAGACGCTTTTAACTGCAAACGTTCACAAATTTGCTGTAATTTATATTGCTGAGCTGCGGCTAAATCAGCATCAACGGCTGGATAGACTGCACTAGAATACATCATGCTTTCATCTAAAAACAGCTTATACATAGCATTACCCAAATCATAATGCGCAGCAATATTGCGTTTAGATTGCGACAAGGTGTTACGATTACGGTAGTTTAATAGCTTCAAAATAGGTCGACTGAGACGCGCCCAGGTAGAATCCATTTGATCTAATACCGCCAAATTACGCGCAAAGATTTGTACCAGTGCCGTTAAATTGTCACAACGCCAGTAACCATGAATATAGGCTTCACCGCCACCCTCAGAACCTGCCAGCACCAGCTTTTGGTAAAAAGCCGGATCAAGTACCGTTATGACGGTTTTTAAATCGGCATGTTCATCACCAAAATGCTGCTCTACGCCAGCTTCCGACACGGTAATAGCACCATGCTGTAACTGACTTAAAAAATTTAAGGTAAATTTGCGACACAATCGGTCAAACCAACCGAGATTATCAAAAACCGCTTTTTCACTAAGCGACAAACTCATACATCTGATCCCCTGGACTTTGGATGGGCATAAACAGGCACACGTTTAATCAATAACTTCAGTGCTTGCCAATAAATTCGTGTAAATATCTGTACGCTTTGCCATGGCTGGCGGATCAAAATCTTCCGCCGCATGGCTTTAGTTAAGCTAAAACGTTGAAGTTTAAACCAAGCACTGAATACAGCCTGTTCATCCTTAACATTGGTAATACTGCAAAATAAACCCTCCGCTGGCGTTGGGATCTGCCAACGATACTGCATATCAAGCGGATTAAAAGGTGAAACATGAAATACCTTGTCATGCTGGTACAGCGGGTTTTGCTCATCTAAGTGCTGTAAATAATAATGACGTTCATTCCAAGGCGTATTACTGACCTCAGCCAGCAGATAACAACAGTCGCCATTTCCAGCATAGCAGTAATATAAATTAAGCGGGCTAAAATAGACTCCCCAGCTGGCTAAAGGCGATAACAAAAACACGCGAGTAATGCTTTTATCGCCACCAAGTTGCTTGACCTTATCTCGCACGGCCTGCGCTAAGTCAGGCACACCCGCTAAGTAATCGTTGCGCCGATAACTGATAGCACCAAAACGGTTAAATCGAATGCCCACGGCATCTAGACTGGTTTCATTTAGCTGATCGCAATCTAACCAATAACCACTATAAGGATAGTCAAAGCCATGTACTTTTGGAGCAAAGCGTTTATGCCCTACCCGACCACAATACACAGCATGTCCACTTAGCATTAGTAACTGACTCCCAGCATTGCCGCCACATCAACCGCACTGCGGGCACCATCCTCATGAAAACCGTTATACCAATAGGCGCCGCAGAAATAGCTGTGCTGTTGACCATTAATTTCAGCGCGGCGTTGCTGACAGGCGATTGTCATCGGGTTATAGACGGGATGCGCATAGTGATAAACGCCCAAAATCTGATCCTTAGCAATATTGGCAGTATTGTTTAACGTAACACAAAAGGTCACTGGTGCGGTCAGACGCTGCAAAATATTCATATTGTAAGTTAAGGTTGAACGATCACTGCGCTGGTTATCGAGGTTGTAATTCCAGGATGCCCAAGCGGCCTGTCGCACAGGCAGTAAACGCGTATCGGTGTGCAATACCACCTCATTTTGTTGATAAGCAATACCACCAAGAATGGCCGATTCGGCAGCCGAAGGATCTTGCAACAGCGCTAGCGCTTGATCACTATGACAAGCAAAAACCACTTTATCAAACTGCTCTACTTGACCATCCGCATAATGCACGGTTACGCCGTCAGCTTGACGAGATACCCCCGTAATGTTTTGCTTAAGTCGCAGCTTTTCTCGACCAACTTTGGCTAAGAGTGCTTCGACATAGCTTCTGGAACCCCCTTTGATCACCGACCACTGCGGCCGATCATTGATATTCAGCAAACCATGATTATTAAAAAAACGCAGGAAAAAGCGTACCGGAAACTTGGGCATATCTGTTAAGCCCGCAGACCAGATAGCCGCGCCCATCGGTAACAGATAATTGTCACGGATCCCGCTACCAAAACCATGCTTATCTAAAAAAGCACCGAGTTCTAGATCTAAATCGGCATGATCTGCAGCAACCAATTGTTTGCCTAATTTATTAAAACGGGTAATTTCTAGCAGCATACGCCAGAAGGATGGCCGAAAAATATTACGTTTTTGAGCAAACAAACTGGCGAAGGTATTACCGTTGTACTCTAAGTTGTTTTGGGTATTTTTAACCGAGAAACTCATCTCTGTTGGCAGGGATGCAACACCTAGCTCAGCAATAAACTTATTAAAAATAGGATAGGTCCAATTATTAAATACGATAAAACCAGTATCAATCGCATATTTTTGCCCGGCCACCTCGACATCTACCGTAGCGGTATGCCCACCTAAATAATCATTGGCTTCCAATAATGTGACATCATGCTCTCTTTGTAATAAATACCAGCTCAGCATGCCGGAGATGCCACCACCAATCACTGCAATACGCATAAAATTCCTTAATTATTTCTTTCTAATGTCGCGCTTTATTATTTATCAGCCATCTTTTGCTTAACTTTACCGGTTAACCAGCTCAATACCGGAATATGTTGGTAAACCATTTCCGTTAAATCATAGTAATCGCGATGATAGATAACGAGATCATCTTGCCAACGTAAAGCCGAACAGCCGTTAACTGTAATCACTTTACCTTGCGCAATAGCGGGATGGCTAAGGCACATTTGCCAGCTTAAAAAGCCTGTATCAGCGTGAACAACCCCCTGCTCAGCGGTAAATTTAGCGTAGTTAAGTCGTTGATAACCATGTTCCAAATAGCAGATTAACGTATCACGTCCCTCAATTTGATGAACAGGATCAATAAAGAGCACTTGCGGATGATAAATCGTTTGAGTTGTGGCTAAATTTTGGTTGGATAACTGATTAAAATAATCCAAAAATGCTTGTAAACGTGTATCAAGAACCATTTATGACTCCTTGCCTTTTACGGCAGAAAATAAGGCCAAGGTCAGTTTACGTGCCTCATTATGGTCAACTACTGGCCGGAAATAGCCCTTAGGCGTGACCACTTTATGGGGCCAGTGAATGTCTTTTGCCGTTTTATGACTCAGCATAGGTAAATAATGGCGAATAAACTCTCCCTCGGGATCAAAACGCTCACTCTGCGTCACCGGGTTAAAAATCCGAAAGTACGGTGCGGCATCAGTTCCGGTCGAGGCTGCCCATTGCCAGCCCCCATTATTAGCGGCAAAGTCGCCATCAATTAGTTTCGACATAAAGTAGCGCTCACCCCAGCGCCAATCGATATGTAAGTCTTTAACCAAAAAACTGGCGGTGATCATCCGTAAGCGGTTATGCATCCAACCCGTGGAATTAAGCTGGCGCATAGCCGCATCAACAATAGGATACCCCGTTTCACCTTGGCACCACGCTTGAAATAAGGCAGAGTTGTTAGGCCATGGTATGTGATCTGTTTCTGTTTGAAAGGCTTGGTGTTTAATTAGCTTGGGAAAAGCCACCAAGATGTGTTTATAAAAATCACGCCAGACCAGCTCTGATAGCCAAATTGAGGCCCCGCTTTTTTCCTGCTCCAGCTGCTGCGCTGCTTCATGCTGCAACCGTGCCACACATTGTTGTGCAGATAGCACGCCAATCGCTAAATACGCAGACAAGGACGAGGTCCCTTCAATCGCAGGGAAATCTCGGGCAGTCGCATAGTCATGAACTTTCTGCTGGCAAAATGTCCTCATTCGATTCAAGACTTCCAGTTCGCTTACTGGCCAATCCCTAGAACTGTTGTCGCCCGCAAGCAAAGCCGGAAATTCAGGTAATGACAACGCTTCTGCCGCCTGTTTGGCCGGCTTAGCAAAACACTCAACGCCTTGCATGGCCAATTTAGCAAGCCAGTTGCGCTTAAATGGCGTAAAAACTTTGTAGATATCGCCTTGTTGCGTCAGAACGCTCCCCGGAGGCATCACACAAAGGCGATCAAACCAAAAACTAGGAATTTGCTGCTCAAGCAATTTGCTTGCAACCAGTTCATCTCGCTTAACCTCACGAACTTCATATTCCCGTTGCGCGTAAAGTGCAACCAATCCCAGCGGCAATAAACGTGAGATAACTGCATCATAGCAACTAGCATAATCAGTGCCTTCAACTGCCAGCAGCGGAATATTCAATTCAGCCAACTCGCTGGCCAAAACCTGCACACGCCGCCTGATCAGATCTTGACGGATCTCTGCCATAGCATGCTGCTGCCAACTGCGCGGTGTCGCAATAAAAAGCGCTAATACCATACCATTATCGGCTTGTGCTGCTTGGCTTGCAGCAAACAGGGCCTGATTATCGTGATAGCGTAAATCATGTCGTAACCAGACTAAATGAATCGCTTTGTTCAACATTATGCGCGCAGTCCTAATTGTTCAGGGTAAGGATTAAAATACACCTGCTGCTGCAGATACTGATTAGGGAACAAACGCAAATAATGCTGCAGTAAAGTCACCGGAGCTAATAAAGGTACTCTCCCCAAGCGGTAACGCTCAATCAAGGCGGTGAGCTCTTGGCGGGCGGCATTATCCATCAGCTTCTTAAAGAAGCCTTGTAAATGCTGTAAAACATTAGCATGCTGTTTACGCGTCGCTATCTGGCGCATCGCTTGCATCAGCTCGGTTAAATAACGCAGTTGCAGCTCAGCCGGCGTAAACAATTTTGCTTCAGCCACCAACTTGCCTAATTGCCGATAAGCAACAGGGGAATGCGCAAGCACTAAAAACTTGTAGCGACTATGGAAAGCAACCAATTTACCGATAGTAAAACCATCACGCATCGTCTGCTGATAGTCATAACAAGCAAATACCCGACTGACAAAGTTTTCTTTTAACGCCGGATCGAGCAAACGGCCATCTTCTTCTATGGGTAGCCAAGGATAGCTTTGCATTAACTCTCGGGTGTACATACCGATAGCCATTTTGCCTAACGCAGTACCATCCTCTGCATAGAGTTTTACGCGTTCCATTCCGCAGGTAGGTGATTTAGCACAGACAATATAACCGCTTAACTCGGCAAAGCGCGGCATAATACCGTGGGTAAAATCAAGCATCTGCGAGGTATAATCCAGACTATTATCACGCGTTTGCACTAATCTTATTTGCTGATCCGCAGTACGTTGTAACCGAATAGCCGGCCGCGGTGTGCCCATACCAATAGCTTGCTCTGGACAAACTGCAACATATTGAACGAGGGGTTTTAATTGTTGTGTACAAAAAGTAGAGGCTTTATGCCCACCATCAAATCTTACGTTTTCGCCTAAAACACAAGCGCTAATACCAATCTTTACTGCCATAAATTCTGCCCTGTAGTGAACTTAATTCTTTACAGTTTAACTATTGATTCGGATCAACTTTTTAAAGGCGAAAAAAAACGGTAGTTAACATTAACTACCGTTCTTTAGCGGTATCTTTGCTTGCGATCGGCAATAACGCTAAGCTTATTGACTGGTACCTGCCTCAACCCGCGACTTTAACTTTTGTCCAGGGCGGAAAGTGACAACACAACGTGCAGAGATAGGAATATCTTCTCCGGTTTTCGGGTTACGCCCTGGCCGCTCGTTTTTGGTTCGTAAATCAAAATTACCAAAGCCAGACAACTTAACCTGCTCACCTGACTCCAGAGCAGCACGGATCTCTTCAAAAAAAGCTTCAACAATTAGCTTGGCATCACGTTTACTCAGCCCAAATTTGGTAAACAAACGTTCTGCTAAATCAGCTTTGGTAAGCGCCATCTTCTAATCCCTCAACGTTGCGTCGAAATCATCTTTAAGCACACTAACAACTTGATTTACAACAAGTTGGATATCTTTATCTTCAAGCGTGCGCGCCTTGTCTTGTAAAGTCAGAGCAATTGCTAACGACTTATAGCCTTCTGCAACACCTTGGCCAGTGTATACATCAAACAATTTTAGGTCAACTAACTGATTTGCGCTAACTTTTTTAATACTAGCAACAATATCAGCAAATTGCACATCTGATTTAACGACTATTGCTAAATCTCTGCGATTCGCCTGATATTTTGATAGCTCTTGTGCTTCAACAATTAACCGTTCGCCCAGAGCCACTAATTCCAATTCAAACAGATAGGCTTTACCTTTAATTCCCAGTTTGCGCTCTGCTTCAGGATGTAAGGCGCCTAAGTAACCAGCAAGCTGTTCATTGACATACACCGCAGCCGTTTGGCCAGGATGTAAAGCGCAATGCTCTGCTGCGGTAAAACGTATTGCTTGCGGATGAGAAACTAAAGCAAGCAAGGCTTCAACATCAGCTTTCATATCAAAAAAATCAACCGGACGCTCAGCAATGCTCCAGTGCTCATTTGCCAATGAACCAATAATGACACCACCTATCACCGGCACCTGGCGTACACCACCTTCTGCATTCGCATCTGGAATAAACTTTAGACCATACTCAAATAAGCGTAAACGATTTTGTTGTCGACTTTGATTGTACTGGACGGCTTGTAATAACCCAGGCCATAAATTCAGCCGCATGGCTGACATATCAGCAGAAATCGGATTCGGTAGGACTAAAGCGTCCTGATTAGCAAATAAGGTCTGTTGTACTTTAGGATCAACAAAGCTGTACGTAATGGCTTCTTGATAACCACGGTCAACCAGTACCTGACGCATTTGCGGCACGCTTAGACTCGCTTCTCTAAAGGTTCGCATCTTTAATGCAGCGGTAGGCGCAACATTGGGAATGTTGTTATAACCGTAAACTCGGGCAACTTCTTCAATCAAGTCTTCAGCAATACTGATATCAAAACGGTAACCTGGAACACTGACCTGCCAGCCAGCGCTGTTTTCTGTAACATCTAAGCCAAGACGACTTAAAATATCGGTTACTTCTGATTTTGCGATGGCATGGCCTAAAATCCGACTTAACTTCTGTTCAGTTAGGCTGATAGTGGCTTTCTGAGGTAAATGCTCAGCTGTAAACGCTTCCACCACTGGCCCAGCTTCGCCGCCCACAATCTGTAATAACAAAGCCGTTGCCCGCTCCATCGCACTGCGCTGTAATTCAGGATCAACACCACGCTCATAACGATGCGAAGCATCGGTATGTAAACCATACTGCCTTGCTTTTCCAGCAATCGCTAAAGGCGCGAAAAAAGCACTCTCTAAGAAAATATCCGTGGTCTCAGCGGTCACGCCACTGTGCAAACCACCAAAAATACCGGCAATGGCTAAGGCTTTTTCTGCATCAGCAATCACTAAGGTATTATCCTGTAGGCTTACTTCATTGCCATCTAACAACACCAGCTTTTCATCTGGTGTAGCCATCCGTACTTGGATATCACCAGCAATCTTTGCTAAGTCAAAGGCGTGCATTGGGTGCCCTAACTCAAGTAACACAAAGTTAGTGACATCGACAATAGCATCAATGCTGCGGACACCTGAACGCCGCAGCTTCTCCGTTAACCAAAGTGGGCTAGCGGCTTTAACATTGACATTACGAATCACCCGCCCTAAATAACGAGGACAAGCTGCTGGCGCTTGTAATACTATGGCTTTTTGATCATCAATTGCTGGCACGACTGCATCAATAACGGGTTCACACACGCTCAATTTGTTAAGCACGCCCACTTCACGCGCTAAGCCTTTGATACCTAGACAGTCAGCACGGTTTGGCGTTAAATCGACTTCAATCGTAACATCATCCAACGTTAAGTACTGGCGTAAATCTGTACCGACCGGGGCATCTGCCGGCAACTCAAGAATACCCTCAGAATCATCAGCCATACCAAGCTCTGAAAAGGAGCACAGCATGCCATGCGAAGGTTGACCACGTAACTTGGCTTTTTTAATCTCAAAATTCCCAGGTAATACTGCGCCCACTGTCGCTACGGCAACTTTTAAACCCAAACGACAGTTTTTTGCACCACACACAATATCTAACAACTCTGGGCCACCAACATTCACCTTGGTGACTTGTAATTTATCGGCATCCGGGTGGGGGCCGCAAGCGACCACTTCACCCACAACAACACCGTGAAACTGACCGGCAACCGCCTCAATACCATCAACTTCCAAACCGGCCATGGATAACTGTTCAGATAAGGTCTGAGTATCCAGCGCGGGGTTAACCCATTCACGTAACCAGGATTCGCTAAATTTCATATCTTAATACTCCGCTTATCTGAACTGCTTTAAAAAGCGCACATCATTTTCAAAGAACGAGCGCAAATCGGTTACGCCATAACGCAACATCGTTAAACGCTCTACACCCATACCAAAGGCAAAACCACTGTAGACTTCAGGATCGATACCTACCGAGCGCAGTACGTTCGGATGTACCATGCCGCAGCCTAGTACTTCTAACCATTTACCATTTTTACCCATCACATCTACCTCAGCCGAAGGCTCAGTAAAGGGGAAAAAGGAAGGCCGGAAACGGATCTTTAAATCTTCTTCAAAGAAATTATGCAAAAAGTCATGCAAAATACCTTTTAACTCGGTAAAGCTGACATTTTTATCGACCATCAACCCTTCCACCTGATGAAACATCGGTGTGTGAGTTTGATCATAATCATTACGATATACTCGACCCGGCGAAATAATCCGCAGCGGCGGTTGCTGCTGCTCCATGGTACGAATTTGTACACCTGAGGTTTGGGTACGCAGCATCAGTTTTGGATTAAAATAAAAGGTATCATGATCAGCCCGAGCAGGATGGTGCTCAGGAATATTCAATGCATCAAAGTTATGAAAATCATCTTCGATTTCTGGGCCTTGCTTAGTTTCAAAGCCCAATTCAGCAAAGAAGCTTTCAATCCGTGCAATGGTTCGACTCACTGGATGCAAGCCACCCACTTCCAGACCACGGCCTGGCAAGGTGACATCAATACGTTCTTGTGACAACTTTGCCGCTAATTGCGCCGTTTGCAGAGCGTCACGCTTTTCATTTAACGCATCTTGCACTTGCTGTTTTAAATCATTAATTTGCTGGCCGGCTATTTTGCGTTGCTCCGGATCCATACCGCCTAATGATTTAAGCAATTCGGTAATACTGCCCTTTTTGCCCATAAAGGTTACGCGAACCTCCTCCAGAGCAGGAATATCCCCAGCGGCAGCAACCGCCGCCAAAGCTTCATTTAATATTGCTGACAGGTTCATTGTTTTCCTCAACGTCACCAAGTTTAAGGTGGTTCAAAGTTGCTAATAATACACCAGAAATTAACCTGCCCGCAGGCTTAGTCGCAGATTTTTATCGAGATAACGCTATTTTTCAGCCACACACCGGCGACTTATGACGTTTCTTGCAAAATTTCTCGGATAAAGGGGATGGTTAGTTTACGTTGGTGTACGATGGATGCTTTATCTAATCGATCTAAGATAGCCACTAAGGCTCTGATATCTCGGTCATGATGGTTTAATAAATAACGCGCCGCTTCATCTGGCAATTCAATCCCTCGCAACCGGGCTTTTTGTTGCAGCAGCTTTTGTTTATCTTCATCACTTAATAACCTTAATTGAAAACTAGTACACGCATGTAAACGTGAAACTAAATCGGGTAGCGTAATACCTAACTGTTGTGGTGCTTGATTTCCGACGATGATCAGGGCTTTCCCCTGCTCAACCAAACGATTATAAAGATCAAACAAAGCCACCTGCCAACCCAGATCTCCTGCTATAGCATGAATATTGTCTAAACAGACTAAGTCCAGTTGTTCCAGATTATCTAAAATTCTTGGACTTAATTGTTCACAGTCCTGCAGCGCCAATAGCTGACTGGTTAACCCTTGCTCTTGGGCTTGCACACAAGCCGCGTATAACAAGTGCGATTTACCACTGCCACTGGCACCAAATAGGTAGATGGGCGCTTGACCATAAGGTTTAAGCAAGTATTGCTTTAAAAAGCTCACTGCTGCACTCTGCTCTGCAGCATAAAAGCTATCAAGAGTTTCATCTTCCGGCAGCGTGACTGCTAAGGTATATTGTAATGGTTGCATCTAAGGCCTGATATAATCAAACTCGGCTAGCACAGATTGTGCTTCGACTGCTGAGGTCAAATCCGCAGGCCAAGTCTGTGCCTGAACACGAAGTTGCAAGTTAGGTTCAAATGCTAAACTTTGTAGAAGCTGCTCAGCAGTCATTTGCAGGCTTAACGCAAATAAGGTTTTCTCAGCAGAGTGGCTTAAGATCATAACCTGACTCACCCCAAGTAATTCGCTCAAGCGGCGCTCAAGTTGCACCATATCCGTTAAATGAGTAACGCCATTAATTTGCAAAACGCTTTGCTCTGTCACCTCTGGCGTTAACAAAATAGCATACTGCTGCGTTAATTGTTGACTAAGTATCTCGCTATATTGCTGCATTAACGTCAGCTCATCCGGGGCGACTAATTCATCACGTAGCAGAATACCATCGTCTTGCCTTAAGGCCGTTAGACGCCATAACTGAGTAGCGGTTGCTTCTGTATTAGTGGTCGACCCTGTGTTAGTAACATCTTCAACAAGGAGAACCACGACTTGCTGTACATTATAACGGCGGCTCGCTTGTTCAATTTGCTGCCAAAACCCGCCCCAGACATCATTTTCGGTCAAATTGACTAAATCATCCAGATCGTAAAGTGGCAAGGTGTAAGGTAACGCTTGTTGCTGCAACGCTGTTTCCAAACTTTGTAGCAAAATACTATCCGCTTGACGAACAAATTGTCTTTCTAAGCCTTGTTGTTGAACCACCCAAAACAGTAACTCAGGTCGCTGGCCACCCCAAATAGGAATTTGCAGCTGGCGTAATAACTGTTGCACGCGCTGAGCATCAACCAGTACCCGCACCATATTACCTTGCTCCGTTCTCACGGCTTCAAACTGCTTTACATAACTGGCGGCGTTGCTTAACTCACTGCGCAATTCAGGTCGTTGCATAATATCTGGCAGGCCAGTTACTCTTATCAACACTTGCTGCAGAGCTTCTCTTTGCCATTGTTGCTGTGTTTGTTCGGCATTCACCTCAGCTTGGTATAGTGCAGGACTCGCCATCGCATGAAATACACCGCATGATAATAATGCAGCAACGAATAATACGCTCAGACGCATCTTCTTGATGACTTCATGCCAGGCTTTCAATGCCATATACTTTCCTGCCTTTTATTAATTTACCTTGCTGGTGATGACAAACATAAAGCCACCCGCGGGTGGCTTTATCGAACAGACTCAGGTTTTTACGCCTGATAGTACTGTTGAAAACTTAAGTCAGATCGACACCTAGACGTTGCGCGACTTCTTCATAAGCTTCAACAACGCCGCCTAAGCCTTGGCGGAAACGGTCTTTGTCCATTTTCTTGCGTGTTTCTTTATCCCACAGTCGGCAACCATCAGGAGAGAACTCATCACCTAATACTACCTGACCATTAAACAAACCAAATTCCAGTTTAAAGTCAACTAACAGCATGCCTGCGTCCGCAAAGAGCGCACTCAATACTTCATTCGCGCGATACGTTAACTGCTTCATTTCTGCTAACTGCGTTAACGTCGCCCAGCCAAAAGACACCGCTAAGGACTCATTAACCATAGGGTCATGTAAGGCATCATTTTTTAAAAATAATTCAAAGGTTGCAGGTGTTAAAGCAGTACCTTCAGTTACCCCTAAACGCCGCACTAACGAACCTGCAGCATAATTACGAATGACGCACTCCACCGGAATCATCTGCAACTTTTTAACTAATACCTCATCATCGCTTAATAGTTGCTGAACCTGCGTAGGTATTCCTGCCTGCTCCAGCTTTTGCATAATAAAATAGTTAAATTTATTATTAATCATGCCTTTGCGATCAAGCTGTTCAATACGCTCGCCATCAAAGGCAGAGGTATCATTACGAAAGTGCAACACTAATAGGTTTTCATCCGTGGTGTTATACACAGTTTTGGCTTTTCCACGGTACAGCTCAGTTGTCTTTTGGACCATTTTCCACTCCGAACGGCAGGCACTAAATCAGGCGCAAAGTATAATGGGCTTTGGCCTGATCGCAAATGACTTTTTACTACCGATTATAACTCTGCACCTGTTGCGCGAATAGCAGCAACAATTGGCTCATAAATCGCACTAACTTCAGTTGCGGATAATGGCTGGCCATCTTTGTTTAACCATAAAATCGCTGTTTGATTGCTTGTAAGGCGAGATAACACGATTTGATATTCACCATCTACTAAAGGTAATGAAACCGGAGCATCACGGAATGTAATGGTGCGCCAAAAGCCGCGCTCAGGTTTTTGGTAGTTTACAAAATAGGTCAACACTGAACGATCAAAGTCAGTAACGGTTAAATTCAACTCTTCAAATAATAATTCAAGTTGTGACCAGGTAATATCAGCGGATTGGCTGCTGATCAGTGCGGGGTTACCCGCCAAATCGACACCTTGACTCAAGGATACTTCTGCTACCTGCATACGTCGCTCACGGGCAACCAAGGCTTCAGCAATAGCAACCCGATTGATGACACCATTGAGTAGATTGACTTCACTGGCTTTAATATCCACTGCGTTCAATTGTGCATCTGGCACAAAATATTCATGCTCTAATAAGCTTACTGTCATACTCAAACTGCGGCCATGTGGTCTTGGCTCAAGCACAATAGCATAACGCAATTGTTCCACTGCCTCTTCTGATTTCCAAAACCAAAAGCCTGAACTACGCGAGCGGCTGATCCAGCCAGTCTCATAACGTAAGCCTGTATCATCTACTGGGGTTAATACGACATTTTTCGCAGAAAAAAATTGCTGTAATTGTGTCTGGATAAAAGGCTTGATGTCGCCCGTAAAATCATTACGTTCGAACCACACCTTGGCCTGTTTTTCATCTTCCTCCATACGGCTACTGGTTGCCGTGGCGAGGATGAGTGTAGGTGAACGCTTATCCGCGCCAACACTGGCACTCAGCGTGGCAGATGATACCGGAGGAATGTCATAGGCAGAAGGCTGGTTTGGTACCGCCATACCTGCTGGAACGCGCAGCTCAATTTGACTGATATCGTTATTATTTGCTGGCGTTTTCTCAAATACTGCACAGCCGCTTAACAGCACACTGACAGCTACACAACCTTGGGCCCACTTTTGCACCTATACTACTCCTGCTTTTAAGTTCCGGTCCTGGTATTGAATTCCGGCTTGTTGTAATGCCTGTTCGATTATAGGCTGATGAATTGGTTCCATTTGCGTTAGGGGTAAACGCAAGAAATCGCATTGTATAAGTCCCATTCGCCATAGTGCCCACTTTGTTGGAATGGGATTCGATTCGATAAATAAATCACGATGTAACGCTTGTAAGCCTCGGTCTAAGCGACGAGCCTCCGTGCTGTCGTGTTTTGCTGCAGCCTGACAAACCGCCGCCATAGCCGCAGGTGCGACATTCGCGGTAACAGAAATTACGCCATGCCCACCCGCTAACAAAAACTCAGCAAAGGTAGCATCATCGCCACTTAACAACATAAAATCAGCAGGGCACAACGCTTGCAACTCTGCTAAACGGGTTAAAGAGCCGGTAGCCTCTTTAATCCCAACGATGTTGGGTACTCGTGCCAAAGCCGCTACGGTAGCGGGGAGCAAATCAACGCCCGTTCTACCGGGTACGTTATACAACAAGACAGGTTTATCTGTAGCCGCAGCAACGGCAGTAAAATGTGCCAACATGCCTTTTTGAGTCGGTTTATTATAAAAAGGTGTGACAGTTAAAAATCCGGCGATAGGTAAGTCAGCAAAATATGCTGTTTTGGCAATAGCCTCGCTGGTTGCCATAGCGCCATTACCGGCGATAACAGCTATCTTACCAGCAACTTGCTCACAGACAGCCTTAATAACAGCGTGCTGTTCTGTCAGGGTCAGGGTGGCGGCTTCGCCAGTCGTGCCCATAATGACTAAACCGTCGCTACCTTCAGCTAAGTGAAAGGCGACTAACTGTTGCAAACTAACAAAATCGACCTGACCATCGGCGGTCATTGGGGTCACCAGGGCAACGATACTCCCTCTGAACATGTTACTTCGGCTCCACAAATTCACATCAAGACTGCCTATGTTAAAGACAGCCGAGGTTAAACACAAGAACGCTTTGCCGCTGATTATGCTGCAGCTGCCCAGATGACATTCAAATTTTGTATGCTAAACTGCCGCCAACTTGTTAATTTGCTGCCTTTGGCCAACAATAAGGACCACCATGCCCCAACAACTTGTCGTCACCGCTATTGGGCCGGATCGCACTGGTATAGTGAGTAAACTTGCTAGGTTAGTAACTGAGTGTAACTGTAATATCATCGATAGCCGGATGGCTATTTTTGGCAGTGAGTTTACGTTTATTATGTTACTCGCTGGTGATTTACCTGCCATTAGCCGTATTGAGTATTTATTACCCGCGCTGGGACTAGAACTTGATCTAACCACCATGAGTAAACGTACCAGTGCTCAACCCAGAACACAGGTAGTCGCCCATTATGTTCTGGACTACTCGGGTCCTGATAAAGTAGGTACCCTTGGCGCTATCACGGGACTACTGGCCAGTCATAATATCTATATCGGCTCTTTACAATCAGAAACCAGTCAGCAGGTTGATGGGGTAAAAATGCACACACAGATGACGCTAGAGTTACCCGAGGGCATAAACGCAATAGACATTGAAACTGAGTTACGCAGCTTAATGCGGCAACTTGGTCTTCAGGGGCACTTCCAAGCGCAAATTTAAGGAACGCAAATGAACACATTAATGGCAGGCCAGCAAGCACCTGATTTTACGTTAACTGACCAACATCAAAAACCCGTTCAACTCAGCGAGTATCTGGCTAAGCATCGCGTTTTGGTTTATTTCTATCCCAAAGCGATGACACCAGGCTGTACCGTGCAAGCTTGTGGTTTACGCGATACCCATGCCGAGTTTGCTGCTAAAAATGTCCATGTTATGGGCATAAGCACTGATAGTTCACAACGGCTAGCCAAATTTGCAGAGCGAGACCAGCTCAATTTTACTCTACTGTCTGATGAAGACCACCAAGTGGCGGAAGCCTTTGGCGTGTGGGGACTAAAAAAGTTTATGGGTAAAGAATACGATGGTATTCATCGGCTCAGTTTCTTAATTAACCAAGACGGCACTATTGCCAAGGTTTTTGATACTTTTAAAACAAAAGACCATCATCAAGTCGTACTAGATTTTTTAAACAGTTGAAATTCACCTTGTATTGCAGGCGTTTGAACCAAAACGTCTGCAATAACGATTTTCTAACTGCTAGCATCTTTCCCCACCCTACTTCCATTAGTCAGTACAGGTTACTACCGCAGGAGTAATTTTATGAAAAACGCTTTTACAGTGTCTTTACTAAGTGCCAGCTTACTTTTTACCAGCGCCCTCTATGCACAAACAATCAATAGCGAAAAAGCCAGTTTAACCCTAGAGCAAGTGACAAAGGGATTAGAACATCCTTGGGGGCTGGCGTTTTTACCCGATGGTAGAATGCTGGTGACGGAACGCGCGGGTAAACTGCGTTATGTGAATACGGATGGCAGGCTCAGCGCACCACTTTTAGGCATACCCGAGATCGTCGTCAATGGTCAAGGCGGTTTATTTGATGTACTACTTCATCCCAATTTTGCCGAAAATAAGCAAATATATCTAAGTTATAATGAACCTGGCGAAAACGGCAGCAGCACAGCAGTCGCGCTGGCAACACTGAACGGTGATAAATTAGACAATATTCAAGTAATTTTCAGTGCCAACCCAAAATTTAATAGTCGCCATCACTTTGGCGGCCGCTTGGTGATTCAGGATAATAAGTATCTGTTTATCACTTTAGGCGATCGCGGTCAGCGTCGTGATGATGCCCAAACCTTGGATAATCATCATGGCAAAGTCATTCGGCTGTATTTGGATGGTAGCATTCCGCAAGATAACCCTTATCGGCAAGATCCCGCAGTGTTAGATGACATCTGGTCCTATGGCCATCGTAATATCCAAGGCGCGACTTTACACCCAACCAGTGGCGAACTCTGGACGCATGAACATGGCCCGCAAGGCGGTGATGAAATTAATATTACCCGCGCCACCCTTAACTATGGTTGGCCCGTAATTACCTATGGCGAAGAGTACGGCGGCGGTAAAATTGGCCAAACCGAAAAGGACGGAATGGAACAACCTTTACATAAATGGACTCCCTCTATAGCTCCCAGTGGTATGACATTTTATTTAGACGACGCTATTCCTGGCTGGAACAATAGTCTGTTAGTGGGCTCGCTGCGTTTTGGACAATTAGTCCGAATGGAGCTAGACGGCGAAAAAGTCCGTCATGAAGAGCGCATTATGATTGGCCAGCGTATTAGAGATGTGCGCCAAGGACCGGATGGCGCGGTTTATCTGCTAACCGATCAAGCTGATGGGCAAATTTTACGCCTAAAAGCGGCGAACTAAGCATGAATAAATGGCTTTATCCGCTCTCGGCAGTCAGCGTAGTATTGACTGCCAATGCGACGGCGCAACAGGCTGCTGTAGAGTCAGAAGTTGAGGTTATTGTTGTTACCGCTAACCAACAGCAGCAAAATTGGCTCAATACGGCAGCCAGTGCCAGCATCAGACAGCTCCCTAACGCAACCTTACTGATTGATAGCGGTCAAATGTTACGGGGCATTCCGGGCTTGCAAGTAGACAGCCGCGCTAATTTTGCCCAAGATACCCGTTTAAGTATCCGCGGTTTTGGCAGCCGCAGTGCCTTTGGTGTTAGGGGTATTTTTTTACAGCAAGATGGTATCCCGATTAGCGCCCCTGATGGCCAAGGCCAACTATCTAGTATTCTGCTAGACAGTGTCAGCCAGATTGAAGTGTTAAGTGGGCCGCTGGCAGTGCTTTATGGTAATGGTGCTGGAGGTGTGATTAGCCTCAGTACCCGAGAGCAAGAGCCTGACAGTGTAGGCGGTAGCCTTGCAGTGAGTGATATTCAACAACAGTACCAGCTTAGACTTAATCAGCAGCATGAGCAGCACAGCTGGCAACTGGCTGCTAAGCATTTCGAAACTGAAGGCTTTCGCGCGCATGGCGCGGCTAGAAAGCAGCAAATACAAGCAGGCTGGCAACAACTGTTATCTGATAATCTTACGCTAAAGCTAAAACTCGATTGGTCAGACGATCCTCGTTTGCAAGATCCGTTAAGCCTAACGCTAGCGCAGTGGCAAACCGATCCAAACCAAACAGCTGCCCAAGCAGAGCGCTTTGATACCACCAAAACTACTGCACAACGCCAATTAAGTGCCACTTTACAACATAGCGGCGCTGCGCCTTGGCAACTTGCGGTTTGGCAAGGCCAACGCGAGGTCATGCAGCGTCTGGCTTTTACTGGGGAAGCGATAACCTCTGCGGGCGGCGATATTGCGCTTGAGCGGGATTTCCATGGCATCAACACCCACCGGCAGTGGCAGCTCACTGATCAGCTTAGTACGGTAATAGGGGGCGCTTGGGTACAAAGCGAGGACCAGCGTCAGGGTTATGTTAATTTGTTTGGGCAGCGTGGCGATTTGCGCCGTGACGAAATCAATAAAGCGGAAAACCGTGATCTTTATTGGCGTTTTAATTTTCAGCCCACGGCAAAATTAACCCTTGATGGCGGCCTGCGTTATAGCGAATTACATTATCAAATCAATGATAACTTTATTCGAGACGGTAATCCTGACGATAGTGGAAGTAAAAACTTCTATCAACATGCTGCAGCACTGGGCTTAAATTATCAATTTGCGGCAAACTGGTCTTGGTTTATTAGCTCTGGACTTGGTTTTGAAGCACCGACACTTGCCGAATTAGCCTATAAAACTGAAGGTACTGGGTTAAATCTCGATCTTAGCGCTAGCCAAAACCGGCAATGGGAAACAGGTTTAAAATACCAAGTCCCTGCCCTGACAGCCAGCTTAAGCTTGTTCAGTATTCGTAGCAATGATGAGCTATTAGTCGCCAGCAGCAATAATGGCCGTACAAGCTTTCGTAATGCCGGTAAAACTGCTCGAGAAGGTATTGAGTTGTACTTGGCTCAGTCGCTCAGCGCGAAGCTTAGCCACACGCTCAGCCTTACCTTACTAGATGCCCGCTTTCAGTCTGCTGAACTGTCCGGTAATCGCTTACCCGGTGTAGCTAAAACAGATGCGTATTGGCAACTGACATTTCAGCCGCGTTTAAGTTTACCGCTATTTCTAGAGTGGCAAACGCTATATCGCGGTCGTATTGCTACCACAGATAATAATAACGAGTTTGCCCCCTCAGCAATTAGTTTTGCTGCGGCCTTAACGGCTACACAGCAAGTGAATGGGTTAAAACTGGATTATTGGCTGAGGTTAGATAATGTAGCTGACCGAAACAATGTCGGTGCAGTTGTGGTTAATCAAGCTAATCGCAGATCGCTGGAGCCAGCGCCAGGCCGTCAACTGAGTGCCGGCCTGAGTTTGAACTACCTTTGGTAACTATTAAGTACTAGGCTCAACCTGGTTTGCTGCATACAAACGGGCAGACCAGGCATTCGCGGTGGCTTTTACCAAGGAAGCCAAGGGGATCGCGAAGAAGATGCCCCAGAAGCCAAACAGGCCACCAAAAAATAACACCGCAATAATGATATACACCGGATTGAGATCGACCACTTCAGAGAACAATAACGGCACCAGCACATTGCCATCTAAAGCCTGAATAATGCCATAAGCCAGCATTAGGTAGCCAAGCTCTGCTGAAAACCCCCACTGAAACAGGCCCACTAAAGCCACGGGTAAGGTCACAACAGCGGCGCCAATATAAGGAATTAGTACAGATAACCCAACTAAGATGCCTAGTAACAGCGCATAATTAAGACCGAATAATGAAAACACCACATAACTAACCACACCCACAATAAGTATTTCCAACATTTTACCGCGGATATAATTCATGATTTGCACATTCATCTCATGCCAAACTTGAGAGATAAGCTGGCGTTCAGTGGGTAAGAATTGCACTAGGCCGCTGGTCAGTTGCTGCTTATCTTTTAACATAAAAAAGACCATCACAGGCACTAAGACTAAGTAAATTAACAGTGCCACCATATCTACAATAGAACCTAAAGACAGCGACAACATATCCCGACCAAATGCCATGACACGTTCATCAACATTGTGCATCATCATTAAAATTTGTTCTTCTCGAACCATACCGGGTAATAACTCTGGCAACTCTAAGAGATAAGTTCGACCTAACTCGATCATTTGCGGTAAGTCACGCAGCAGGTTCCGGCCTTGATACCAAGCCAAAGGCACTACCCACATCAAAACCAGTATTAAGATCCCCATAAAGCCCAGCACAACCAGTGTAGTACTGAGTGAACGCCCCATCCCAAGCCGGCATAAACGGGACACTGGCCACTCGAGTAAGTAAGCAAAAGCAATCGACACTAAGACCGGCGCTAACATGCCACTTAACCAGTACAGACCAAAAAAGCCCATGAGCAGCAGCACAAAAAGTGCAACAACCTGAGGATCTGAAAACTTATTGGTATACCACTTTCTAAACCAGTTAAACATGTATCATCTCATTGACGATTAAATAGAGTAGCAGTATACCAAGAACAAGAGAAAAGTAACCTGTCTCTATATGACAAGCCTATGAATATGATAGATTAGCCTTAACACCACTGAGCATAACTACTGACCAGTGCAGAGCGATATTCCACTGAATCAGTGAACTTATCACAATAAAAGCAGACAAATAGAGCGAATTAGCGCTCTTAACCGCAGCATGAAACAGGTCAGCCGTTTATGATACGTCTTGCAGTAAAATCCACTCTCATTTTAAGCCTGCTAGCTTGGTGTTTGCAGCTCACACCGGCAAAGGCGCTGAATAACCTGCCGGATATTGGCGGCAATGCTTTTTCAACCTTAACACCGGAAAAAGAAAAACAACTTGGCGATGTGATGATGCGGCAAACCAGAGGGAGTTTACCTATGGTTTATGATCCTCTGCTAGACGAGTACATTAATGCGCTAGGAAATCGATTAGTCGCTCGCGCCAATGATGTGAAATTTCCGTTTAAATTTTATTGGGTTAACAACAAACAAATCAACGCCTTTGCAACCTTAGGGGGTAATATCGCCTCACATACTGGCACCTTAGCCGTGGCCGATAGTGAAAGCGAATTCGCCTCTGTTATTGCGCATGAAATTGCTCACGTGACGCAAAGACATATTGCCCGTTTTGTCGAAGCACAAAACCAGCGCGCGCCACTGACTATTGCCAGTTTATTGGGTGCTATTGTATTGGCGACGGTCAATCCAGAAGCTGGCATGGCAGCGATGATGGCATCACAGGGCGCGGCCCAACAAAGTGCGATAAATTTTACCCGCAGTAACGAGCAAGAAGCGGATCGTATTGGTATGCATATTTTGGCAGAAGCAGGTTTTGACCCTAATGCGGTGCCCCTTTTCTTTACCAAGCTGAGTGAACAAAGCCGTTTTGTGAATCAGCAGTTAGCCTTTTTACAAACTCACCCACTATCGCAGGCGCGGGTAAGCGATACCAGACTGAGAGCGCAGCAATACCCACAACGTTTTGTCCCTGACAGCCAAGACTTTACCTTAAGCAGAGCACGGGTTTTAGCTCGTTATCAAAATAGCACTAAAGATGCGCTGATTATTTTTAAGAAGAAACTGGGTGAGCCAGGCGGCAATACCCGGGCCAATCGTTATGGTTTGGCTGTGGCCTTGTTAGATGATAAGCAATACGACAGCGCCTTAAAATACATTGCCGACTTATACGAGAAAGATCCCCATAACCTATTTTACCTTGATGTCTACACCGACATTCTGATAGGTCAACAACAGTATCAAACTGCACTGGATATGTTACAGCAAGCCTATTTATTAAGACCAAATAACCAAGTGGTTACGCTAAATTATGCCAATGTTGCTATCAAATCTGGCAGTTATGGGCTAGCAGTACATTTACTTCGTAACTTACTGTTCCATAAAAACGATAATATCCTAGCTTATGATTTGCTATCTGAAGCCTATAAATTACAAGAAGATTTTGCCAAATTTTATGAAGCACGCTCGGATTTATTCTATCAACTGGCTAACTATCCTAAAGCTATCGATGATCTCAATGAAGCCTTAAACCATCTTGGGTCAGAAGCACGGCTAGAAACTCGCCGGATTGAAGCTAAAAAACGACAGTTACAGGCAGAGTTCGATAGATTAAAACGCATGTAACAATTAAAGGATACCCGATGATTACGCTTTATCATAACCCCCGCTGCTCGAAAAGCCGTGATGCTTTAGCGTTACTGGAGCAACATGGCCAACCTTTTCAGGTGATTGAATACTTGAAAACGCCGTTAGACGAGACAGCCATCCACCATTTGCTACTCAAACTGGGTTTAGCAGCCAGAGATATTATTAGAAATAAAGAAACTGAATACCAAGACTTGCAGCTGAATAACCCTAACCTGACGGAATCGCAGTTGATTGCGGCAATTGCCAGCTATCCTCGTTTACTGGAGCGCCCTATTGTTGTAAAAGATGACAAAGCGGCTATTGGTCGACCACTTGATAACATAGCGGCGATACTCTAATGGCCTGCACTATCTTGATCTTGTATTATTCACGTCATGGCTCTGTCGCCGCCCTAGCAGAAAAAATTGCCACGGGTGTGCAACAAGCCGGGGCAGAAGCCAAAATCCGCTGTATCGCCGATTTCAATCAGCGCACGAGTCCTCGACACCCTATTGCCGAGTTAGCAGAACTGCGTGATTGTGACGGACTGGCCTTTGGCAGTCCGGTGCGCTTTGGCAATATGGCAGCAGAAGCAAAAGCCTTTTGGGATAGCACCACCAGTTGCTGGTTAAAGGGCGAGTTAATTAACAAAGCTGCCGGCGTGTTTACCTCCTCAGGAAGCTTACATGGAGGCAATGAGGCTAACTTGCTGAGTATGATGTTACCCTTATTGCATCATGGCATGATGATAATGGGCATCCCCTACAGCGAACCGGAATTGCATAAAACACAAAGCGGTGGCACTCCTTATGGCCCCAGCCATGTCAGTGGGATGACGGGAGAGTCTCAACTGTCGGTAGAAGAACAACGACTCGCACTGGCTTTTGGCAAACGCTTAGCACAATTAAGTATGGCATTAAAAACGCAAGGATTTTCAACCTAATGACAGCAACAGATACCACGCCGATGTCGGCAGAAACCGCACGTTTCTTACTCATAGGGCGACTTGGCTTTTGGGGGCTATGGTTACTTATTCCCATTTGGCATATTTGGTTGGCCCCTGCTACGTATGGGGCAGATCAACAATTACAAACCAGCACGCTCAGTACCCTTATCTTGCTCTGGCTTCCTTTGTGGCTGCCTATGTGGGGAATTATTAAGGGACACGCCTATACCATCGCTTGGGCCAATTTTGTGGTGATGATCTACTTTTTACACAGCTTAACTAATTTATGGGTTAGCGAGGGTCTGTACTTCTGGCTATCGGTTTTGGAATTAGTGTTAGCCTGCTTAATGTTTTATGGTTGCACCTACTATGCTCGAAATCGCGGCAAAGAGCTGGGATTAAAAATTCCTAAACTCAAGGATGATCCGGTACGAAAAAGCTAAACCAAGACGCTACCTACTCAAGCTGGTTTTTTAACAAACGGATGTTTTTTAAAAACAGTTTAATCTGCATGCAAGCTTACCGCGTATTAGTTAACATGTGCATTATCTAATACGCGGCAACGATGAACGAACAATTAGCCCTTTTCCCGCTGAACAGTTTTTTATTACCCCGGGGTAAACTTAAACTTCGCGTTTTTGAACCACGCTATATTCGCCTTGTAAAAGAAGCAATGAGTGATAAACGCAGTTTTGCCATGGCAACCCTTAACCCTTTTGTTAGTCAAGAACATCCAGATCGAATTTTACCGTTAGTGTGTAAAGTGCAAATTGAAGATTTTGAGGCATTACCCGACGGTTTACTTGGGATCACGCTGCGTGGTGTAGCGCGTTACCAAATTATCACACGCTGGCAAGAAACCGATAAATTGCATGTTGCTGAGGTAACACCTCTGGCAGATTGGGCCGTATCACCGGTTGCTAACGAACTGAAACCGCTAGCCATCTCTTTTGCTCGGTTGCTGCAAGAGTATCCGCAACTCGCAGAGCTATATCCTGATCCTGAACTTTCCGATGCAGCTTGGTTAGCAGGACGTTGGCTGGAGTTATTACCCATGCAGCCCAACTTAAAAATCTCGATGGCGGCTACCGATCCTGAGGTCTGTTTACAGCAATTAAGTCAATGGTTAGCGCATAATGCTTAACCACTGCTAATAAGGCTACTCAATCCCTAAGTATTTATGAACCTGCACACTTAAACGCCAATTACGCTCAATACATGTGGCTATCGCTAACTCAGTAGCCCGCTTTTGCTGACTTATCGGTTGCAAATATACCAGCTTATCCATGGTGGCAGTTTGCTCCAATAAGGTCAGTAATTCCTCCACATGCTTTTGCATCGCTACCGGATGTTTAATTTCGTTAGCGCGTTGCATCGCACTGGTAAGTACAGCATAACCACCGGCCATATTAATTTTCGGCGATACCGTGACCCAGCTTGCTGCCGGCACTCGCACTTCAAAAGTACCACTGGTTTCAATTTGTGTGCTGTAGCCTTGTTGATGCAAAGCCTCGCATAATGGCACTAAATCGTACATGCAAGGCTCACCACCGGTAATCACCACATGCTTAGCCTGATACGCTCGCTCGGAAAATACCTGTAATAAGGCCGCAGGCGTAATCTCTGCCCAATAATCCGTATCCGCTTTTTTCGCTAAGACGTCTGGCATACTGACTTGCAGCTGCGGATCGATCAACCAAGTGTGTTTCGTATCACACCAAGCGCACCCTACCGGGCAGCCTTGTAAGCGCACAAAAATGGAAGGCATACCGGTAAAGCTGCCCTCGCCCTGAATCGTTTGAAAAACTTCGTTAACCTTATACACCCGCTTTACTGTTCCTTTTTTAACATGCAATTTAGCCACATAACGGCTATTTTAGCCTGACTAGTGCGTTAAGAGGGCTTTTACCCTATAATACGCGGCCAAATTTTTCAGGCATTATACAAGAGAGTGTGGCTTATGACGCAAAAAGTTGTGGTTATTTATTCCGGTGGTATGGACTCGTTTACCGTACTCCATAATGCCATTCGGGCGGGCCACGAAGTCTATGCCTTATCTTTTAACTATGGACAGCGCCACGTCAAAGAGCTGCTGTGTGCGGAACAGGTGTGCCGAGAATTAGGGATAAACCATAAAATCGTTGATATTTCAGCCATCAATCAGTTAATTGGTGGCTCATCACTGACCAGTGATATCGAGGTACCAGAAGGCCATTATGCCGCAGATAATATGAAGTCGACTGTAGTACCAAACCGCAATATGATTTTATTATCCTTAGCAGTAGGCTATGCCGATTCATTAGGCGCGCGTTCCGTCTATTATGGCGCCCATTCTGGTGATCACTTTATTTACCCGGATTGCCGGCCAGAATTCGTGCAAAAAATGAATGATGTTTGTCAAATCGCCAATTACGAGCCAGTTGATATTGTCAGCCCCTATTTAGCGCAAACCAAAATTGAAATTTTACGCGACGGCTTAGCCATGGGCCTGGATTACAGCAAAACCTGGACCTGCTACAATGGCCGTGAAAAAGCCTGCGGTAAATGCGGCTCCTGCCAAGAACGGTTAGAAGCCTTTGCCTTAAATAACACCGTAGATCCATTGGTTTATGAACAACTAATTTAAAAGTGAATATGGATCCACTGCTGCTGGTCAGTTTATTAAATGCAGGCTTAATCGCAATAGCCCTTCAAGGTTGCCTGCTACTTTATCAAACTCCTGCATTTCGCGGTGTTTGCTTGCTGTTACTCATCGTTTTAATTGCTTCAATCATCAATATTCTGGAAGACCAGCAACTGGTCAGTGGATGGCATTTAATTTCGCCTGTTTTTGTATTGGCTTATGGTCCAGCATTGTATCTTGCGGTCAAGCGGTTAATCACTGGGCCAGTTGGTTACAGGGCATGCTGGCATTTTACGCCTATATTCATTTTGTTACCTTTTACTGAAAATGCACAAGTTATAATTGCTATAGGGACCTTCTGGCGCATTGTTTATGCCTTACTGACCGTAAAATTAATCATTGGCTTTAACCGACATCTCACGCAGCAACGTTCTGATGCAAAAGACGTTTCACTGGCATGGTTAGGTTGGCTAATTGGTGTTTCTACTTGTTTTAGTGCCTTGGATTTACTTAGACTAAATATGCAACCTGAATTAGGAACCCAGCTGAATACCCTAGCCTATGCAGCAAACATTTTTACTTTTTTGTTGACCCTACTGATAATGGTTGTACTTTTCATTCACAAACGAACTGACTTACTAACCGCTGTCAGCACTCTACTCAACGATTCGGCGACCTTTCCAACCCAAATAGTCAATCGATTAGAGGAAACCGCTGCGGATTACCACAGTTTATTTGTCAGCCTCGATAAAGATATCCTTGAGCACCATTGGTATTGCTTGCCTCGCTTAAACTTGAATGAATTATCAAAACTATCTGGCATATCAACACGAGATATTTCACGCAGTATTAACCTTGTCGCTGGTGTATCGTTTAATGACTATATTAATCGACATCGTATTGAACATATCAAAAAAACGCTACATAGAGATAACAGTACAAACCTTACTCACTTTGCTTTTTCTGCTGGCTTTACATCAAAAGCAACTTTTAATCACTCATTCAAAAAAGTAACCGGTATGACACCTAGTGCGTATCGTAAGCACCATGCAGTAGGCAGAACAGATCTAGAATCATGATCTCAGCCGTTTAATATCTCGCTTTCGGGCGTAATTCATCAAACTCCATGTAATGCTACTGAGACTTTTGCATACAATTCATAGGAGTTCAAAATGATAAAAAACCAATTACGCGTATTTACAATAATCTGTTTTATTACACTGTTATTTCTTAGCAGCATGGGGTTCTGGTTTTGGTATAGCGTTGTAGCCATACCTTTGACTTTGTTACCGAATAATAGCGAGTATCAAGGCGTGTTATTCGATAACGTCCGTCTCATTTCAATGGTAAACGGTAAAGCAGAGTTAGAAGACGATAAAGCCGTATTGGTGATGGCCGATCGTATCGTTGCTGTCGCCAAGGCAGGTGAGTTAACGGCTCCGTTAGGGGTACTCACCGTTAATGGCCATGGTCATACCCTGATGCCAGGTCTAATCGATGCACATATTCATCTTAATGATGAAACCGAGCTAGCTGCTTACCTTGCATATGGCGTAACGGGTGTTCGCAATATGTCTGGTTACCCATTTCATCTTAAGATGATAGAGCAGATCGCATCGGGAAAACTATTAGGACCTGACTTCATCACTACTGGGCCAATCCTAAATAGCCGCGGACCCAATGATACTGTGTTGCAACAAACAGTTACCAGCTACCATGAGGCTCGTGCGGCAGTAAGACATCAGTATACGCTTGGCTATCGTGTGCTTAAACTCTACTCCAATCTTACTCCTGAAGCCTATCGCGGTATTCTTGCAGAAGCCGCTGAACTTAATATGGGAATTACCGGCCACACACCCGAAGGTATTCGTAGTCAGGGAATCCCCAAAGATAAACCCTTTCATCTTGACTGGCAGACCTCACTTGGCAAAGGCTTTCGTACCCTAGAGCATATTGAAACCATTGTTTGGCATAGCCTTCGTGATAATCTTAACCAAGATATGATGCGACAAGTCGCTAGCAAACTGGCCGAATCAGGAGAAGTCGTAACACCAACATTGATTGCTCACAAGCGACTGATAAGGATTGCAAATTCGAAAGGTACTTATTTAAACCGCTCAGGATCTGCAGCAATTAATCCCTTGGTACGTTTTTATTCTCATGAGGCTGAGCAGTACTGGAGTCAAATGGATCCTAGCCATTACGAACAACCTCATGCTGATTTTTTTCTTATTGCCACAAGACTGCTTCATGAAGCTGGTGTCCCCCTGATTGCAGGAAGCGACAGTGGCGGCTTTGGTTTAATTCCCGGCGCTTCGCTTATCGATGAGTTGGAATTATTGGTTGCCGCAAGCCTTTCTCCATATCAAGCTTTGGCTGCGGCTACTCATATTAGCGCCAAGGCGATCGGTTTCGACAAGGTAGGACAGATAACTCCTGGCTTTCGTGCCAATCTGTTATTACTTACAGGAAATCCCTTACAACACCTAGATACATTAAGAAATCCATCTGGCGTAATGATAGGTGGCCAGTGGCTTGATCAACAACAACTGCTTAAAATGAGGTCGATTGCCGAAGAAAACCCTTTTAATAGTACCTTTAATCGTTCACTATGGCGTTTTATCGAAATGAAATCGACAAGTTATTAACCCAACACATATCTTAAATTTATGTTCAACCAAAGCAAAGTGTATAACATAGAACAAAACGGCCTTGTGATGGCCGTTTTTCGTTTTATACTGTCATACTTTGTGACACTTAGGTAAAAGGCTGATTTATGTTAAAGTTTTGGTTTGCAATTCCTTTTTGGCAGCGCGTATTAGGAGCCTTGCTGCTGGGGGTCACCGCGGGTGTAGTGCTTGGCGAGCAAGCAACGGCCTTAAAACCTTTAGGCACCTTGTTTATTAATGCCATTCGCATGCTGGTTGTGCCATTAGTCTTTTTTTCCTTGATCACCAGTATTACCTCCTTGGCCGATAATCATAAAATGCAACGGCTGGCTTTTAAAACGGTCGCCCTATTTTTAATAACGGCCTTTATCGCCAGCCTGATTGGCTTAACCGTAGGCAGCTTAATGAATTGGGGCGAAAGCTTACAATTAGTGGCAACCGAAGTACGTGAACGCAACATTCCGCCAGTCGCAGATGTGTTAACAGGATTAATTCCGACTAACCCGATCGCTGCCCTTGCCGAGGGTAAGGTATTACAAATTATTTTATTTGCGGCCTTGGTCGGTATTGCCATGAATGCGATCGGTGAAAAAGCAGATCCCATGAAAAAGGTAGTGCAATCGGGTGCCGATATTATGTATCAAATTACTCGGATGGTATTGGAGCTCACACCCATCGGTGTCTTTGGCTTAATGGCCTGGGTGGTGGGTAGTTTTGGTTTAGCGACATTGTTGCCCTTGGCTAAATTTATTGGCGCCATTTACCTCGCTTGTTTGATCCATATCTTGGTAGTTTACGGTGGCTTAGTAAAACTCTTTGGTAACTTTAGCTATAAAGGCTTTTTTAAAGCGGTATTACCTGCACAATTAGTGGCTTACAGCAGCGCCAGTAGCTATGGTACTTTACCGGTCACCTTTAAAGTGGCGACAGAAGATCTCAAGGTATCAAAAAGCTATGCTAGCTTTGTGCTGCCATTAGGCGCAACCATTAATATGGATGGCTGTGGCGGTATTTTCCCAGCGATAGCCGCCATTTTTATTGCGCATATTTACGGTATTCCGCTGGATACAGTTGATTACTTATTAATTGCGGGTACGGCCACGCTAGCCTCGGTAGGCACGGCGGGTGTGCCAGGTACCGCAATGGTCATGCTCACGGTCACGTTAAGTGTTGTCGGTTTACCTATCGAAGGTATTGCCTTTATTGCGGCCGTAGATCGTATTGTCGATATGATGCGCACCGCTACCAATGTCACCGGTGATTTAATGGTGGCTCGGGTGATTGGTAATCAAGAACAGATGCTAGAAGATACACCTGAGACAAAGTTAGCTAACGCAGCAACTTAAGTAACATCAGAGAAACAAATACAGAATATCCCTTTCGCAACTAAAAAAGCCCGTTAGATAAGCTAACGGGCTTATTTTCAACTTAGCGTGGTTTCAAAGCAAGACGACTTAAGCCGTAAACAAACTCTGGTGCAACTGCTTCACTACCGCAGGGCCATCGGCATCTTGGACTAAGAAACATAAATTATGTTTAGACGCACCATGGCAAATCAGCCGCATATTGATGCGCTCTAACGCATGAAACAATTCACCGGCAATACCTTTACTGCTATGTAAATGGTTACCGATCACCGCCACTAAGCTTAAGCCCTGCTCGACGGAAACTTCGCAAAAGGTTTTCAGCTCGTCTAACGCTGGTTCAATATTGGTGCTAAAGGCACTGGTCATACCGCCTTGATCTAGCGTTAATGCCACACTGATCTCAGACGTGGTGACTAAATCTACCGAGATTTGATGCCGACTTAAGGTATCAAATACCCGTGTTAAAAAACCTGCCGCATGCAACATCGCGGGGCTTTTCACGGTGATCAGCGTTTGAGATTTGCGCAGTGCAATAGCACGATACGGTGGCCGCTCTTCAACTTGCTTGGCAATCCAAGTACCGCCCGCCTCAGGCTCACGGCTCGAACCGACAAACACCGCAATATTTTGCCGCATCGCAGGTAACAAGGTAGCTGGGTGCAGCACTTTGGCACCAAAGGTGGCCATTTCAGCTGCTTCATCAAAGCTAATTTCACGAATACAGCGCGCATCACTGGTTAAACGCGGATCAGTAGTAAAAATGCCGACGACATCGGTCCAAATTTGTACCGTAGCGGCTTTTAAAGCTTCCGCCAGTAACGCCGCACTGTAATCCGAGCCGCCGCGACCTAAGGTGGTGGTTTGCTCAGAATCATCGGCACCAATAAAGCCTTGCGTAACAATGCGATAATCGGATAATAACGGCGCAAGATGAACTTCACTGAGTGCAGCAATCTGTTGGATCTGAGGTTCGGCCTTACCAAAACGGCCGTCGGTGCGCATCACACGGCGGATATCAAAACATAAGGCCTGCGCTTCACGTTCTACCAAGACCTGCGCAAACAGTACTGAACTTAAACGCTCGCCAAAAGACTGGATTAAATCTTTATGCGCACTGCTATACACCGCCCCGCCGTTTTCAATCAAGGCTTTTAATTCACCCAATAACAACTGAATAGGTTCAGCTACCGCATGCGGCTGCTGTAAACGGTTAAGCACTTTAAGTGTAATAGCTTCAATACCCGAAAAGGCATCATAGCGCTGAATAACGTCGGTAGTTTGCGTAATATCGACCAATAGGTTAGTGACACCTGAACTGGCGCTCACCACTACCACACGGATATTTTCGTCGGCAAGAATAATATCAGCACAGCGCGACATGGCATCAAAGTCTGCCACGCTAGTACCACCAAATTTTGCAATAATAAGTTTGGACACGGAGTCTCTCCTTAACAGATTAGATAAGCAGAGCATGGCATTTGCTAACACGCAAAACGAGAATAGAAACAGACCGTTGCTGTAAGTAACAAAGGCCAGAAGCTCTCCACCGGTTTAAAGGTGACAGTCCTAGGGATTCAGCCCTAGCAACCGAGTACACAACCACTATTAGTTGCTTACCCTCGGCGCTAAACCCCCTCTTCTATGCTACGAGTAATAGTGCTCTGACATAGAATACCTGGCTAGCGCGCCTCTTCTGGTCTATCGAATACGATTGACGGTGTGCACTTTAACGCGTTCTGAGTTAAATTGCAAATGGCCTTTTAGCCATCTAAACGTAAAGATGCATCTTTATTTAGATTCAGTCAAGTAAATTTTATTTATACCTGTACCATTGCACAGAGTGTTCACCCTTAAATTAACCGAGTTAATCGCTGAAGCAGTTGATTTAAA
>CAZNXI010000007.1:2389-45102 GCA_964577005.1 uncultured Rheinheimera sp. | reverse complement strand
CATGACACAAAATTTACAAGGTGATAAGCTAGAAAGTATTAAACGGCGCAGCCCGCTGGGCAAGCTGGCCACGCCAGATGATGCGGCCGCAGCGGTATTGTACTTATTAAGTGAACAGGCTGCAGCGGTAACAGGTACAGTAATGACTGTTGATGGCGGGAGTACGGCATAAACAGGTAAGCCAACTTCGATGAATCACCTTTGGCAACCTTCAACTAAGTTGCTGCAGCCAGTGTTTTATCTGCTCCAGCTCTATTTTATAACGATGGTAATACAGCGCCCGGCTGTCATTGACGCCTGTACGATAACGGATATAGTCTAGCTGCACGCCAAACAGTGCTGCTAAATGAGAAAAACATGCAAAGTCACCAAATTCTGCGGGCATCCAACATAATGCTTTGGTTCCCGATGTCGCAAACAATAAATTACTCCATGCGGCACCAGTAGGTCCAACGATCACTTGTGCCTGATTAATCAGTGCGACCTGTTGCGCAAAGCTCAGATCCTCTAAGTACACTTCGGTAAAACCATAACCTGCCAATAGTTGCCAGATATCCTCCTGATTGTAGGCTCTTAAAGACTGTTTACGAGCGAGAAAGATCCGTTTCGGTGCTTGCAGTAGCTCCGCTGCCGCAGCACAGTGCAAACCTGCCTGACGAATAAATTTTAATGCATCGGCGTCAGCGTAATAATCTTCCAACTGGCAATGGGCTGTGGACTTAAAATGAGTAACAAAAAAGCAAGGTGAGTTTATTAAATAGAGCGACGCTACCTGATAACTGGTCGCGCCGTTTAAATAAATAATCTGCTGCGGCAATTCTATCGCTGCTAATATAGCGGCAACGGCCGGAATTTTTTCAGCATGAGCTGAGATTAATAGCGGTATAGTTGAATAATCTGCTGGCAATTGTTTGATAAAATACAACTGACTCAATATCTCTAATAACCAATGATAATAGTTTGTCTCACTGACACCATTGATCAATATACCCGTAGCTAACAGACTGGGCTGTTCTGCCACTCGCACTAAAGCACGGTACGCACTATGATGCACCACTTGCCCACCGGCATAATCAGCTTTCGCACTATCTGAAGCGCTAACACGCTCCATAATCAGCTTATTATCAGCTAACAACACCGAACGCGACGTAGAAGAGAAAAGGCCATGCTCAAAATGATATAAAGCCATAGCAGGCAACAATACCTCATAGCTATTCGGTGATTCATTTATATTAGCCGGGCCTGATATCCTCGCGCTGTAAGTCGGCTTAAATACCTTAACCTGCCCCTCGTGGTACTGATCTAACCAGCAAAGCGGCATTAATCGAAGACCATTTCGGGTATTAGCAGTTGGAAACATCAAGCCGAAAAACGTCTTTGCAAGAGCTGGATTGGCACTACAAATTAACTGATACATCGCTTGGCGCCAGTAGCTTACAAAGTTTTGCCACAAACTATTTTGGCTTTGAAACTCATGGAATAGCGCTATTCTTTCTGCAGGCAAGTGTAACTCATGTACCAATTGCTGATAAATTTCGACATAGTAGTCACTGGCAATAATAATTCTGTCATAATCAAGATCACTAATTTGCGCGGCACTGCAAACCTTCCTTCCAAGAAAAGTGCCGCCTTGCTTTTGTGGGTTATTATCTGCAAATGCCAGCACCTTAAAACGACGACGTTGCTGACGAAAAAAACTACTACCGCCCACTCCAGTACCAAAAATAATAACCTTTTCACGCCGCTCTTTCAGAAAATTTAACATACTGGGCCTTTAGTATCGATCCACTGCTTATCCATTCAATACTTTACTTTGAAAACGGGAACAGCTAATTCATGCACAAGTTGCTGGTATATTGCCCGATAATACTGACTGGCAATATAGATGGCGTCAAAAGACATAGTGTTGATATCTGCTGGGGAAATCACGGGTAAGTTATTCAGTAAGCTTCCCTGCTTATTTTTATCATTATCTATAAAAGCCAATACCTGATATTGCTGATGAAACATCTGATAGAATCGTTTTCCCGCCTCACCTGTTCCAAATATAAGTATTCGCTGATTAGTCTGCTCTTCAGATACGACGCCCCTCGGTAATCGTTGCGCATCTTTTGCCTGACGAATTTGGACCAACGTATTAAGTAATTTGGTCAGTTTAGGGCATTCCTCAAACAAACTAACATCATGTTCTATTGGCATTATAGTTTGCTCCTATGCTCAGTATGCTGATGAAAAACATTAACTAAATACTGCACCACTCGCTCACCACAGCAGCCATCAAAATGACTGAAAAAGTCTGAAATTACAGCCAACCGCGCAGTTCGCCCAGGGTCATTTTCACTGAGCAGATTATCCATAAAAGCAGTAATAGCAGCGACAGTGTCGGCGGTATAGTAGTACTTCACAATCGCCAGACCCTGCTCATTTAATCCAAAGCCTGTAGGGTTACATAAATAAAGTACTGGTTTTTCAGTAACCAAATATTCCAACAAGAAAGAGCCTGCGTCCGTCATTAATGCACTGCTTGCGGCAAAGGCGTGACGATGATCCGCTCGTTCATCGATAATAACACCTAATGAGCGCAGCTCTTGCTTTAACTCTTCAACCTCAACGCTATTAAAAATGCCAAGATTAATCAACTTTTTCCACAGTAACGGATGTGGCCGGAAAATTAATACCAGATCTGGCCGCTGCAGCACTTGAGCAAGTATATCTGCAGCAAATAAATCAAAAGTAGACCACTGATCTTCATCAAAACTAAAATGCGTATTCCATAGCAAGGCTTTACGTCCGGCAATATCTGCGATAAGTTGATTATCTACCTGAAATTCAGACAAATGAATCAGCCCGTCCATTCGGGGATGACCTGTAACAACCACATGCTCCGCTCCAGTGGGACAATAAGTACTAAACATCTGTTTTGCACCGGCTGAACGAACAAAAACAGCGCTAGAATCTGTTGCAACTGGTTGGCCATATTGAAAAACTACATTCTGAACACCACCGCCTACTTCTAAACCATAAGGAATATAGCCGGTGACCGCCACTTGCGACTGTAATGCCGGAAACTGGTAGGATGTTGGCCGTGAACTGTCATAAGGAGAGGTAAAAAGCACTATATCAAAAGCCGCACTTGCTAGATCAAATTCATCCCAGGCAATGTATTCAATACCTTCTTGCAGTAATTGTTGTTCGACCTTACTACGGCACCAATCGATTTGTTGATGAAAAAAAGGTAACAGTACAACGAATACATCAACATCAGTTCTGCTTTTCGCGGCCAACCAGACAGATCTGACGTTTGCCCAAGATTCAGGCAATTGATATAAAATCGCCATCCTGCTTATTGCAGGTGACTTTGGTAAGAATAGATAAGGCTGAACTGAAGGGCGATGCAATAAATAGAGCACACTAACCTGACTAGCCTGAATCCCAGTATGAAGCGGATGACGCTGTACGACTTGCAATCCATATTGGGTGAATGCCTGTAAATAGTCAGCTTCAGCACGATAAATTGCTTCATAATGACTGTCGTTAAAATAGGCTTCGTCTTTACCCTCCACCATCACCGAATCCTTCAATACCAAATAACCACCGGGTTGAAGTATCGCCATGATATGACTAATTGTTCGCTCAAAATCTTCCTGACGAGTCAAACAAGTAAATAGCCCCATACAAGAGACGATATCAAACTCGCCTGCCAGTTCAGATTGCACAATATTAGCAACGTCAAAATGCAGCACAGAGGATGCGGCATAACATTTTCTTGCCTGAGTAATCAGCGCTTCAGACAAGTCTATACCCAGTGCATAGCTACTATCGCGAGCTAATAACTCAGTGAACTCGCCATCTGAACAGCCAATGTCAAGTAATCTGTTACCGGCTTTAAAATAAGGCAATATGAAGCTGGTCAGCACACGCTGCTGGCTTTTATAAAGTTCAGCCGGCGCCAATCGTGAATTGTCTGCTTTTTGCCAGAACTGATGAGCTAATTCGCCTCTGGTCTGTGCCATTTTCCTACCTGCCCTTAGCTTATTTCTATGTGATTATCGGCCGTGTGTTTTTAACATTAGCCAACTTTAATGCCACTTTGGCCAAAGCCTGATTAGATTCAGCGACACCGTGAAAAAACGCCTGACATTGTGGTTGCAAACTTTTGAGTTCAGTACAGCCCAAAATAACGCCATCAGCACCTTGCTGAGCCAATTGCCACAATAACGTATCGATTAACTGCAAGGTCTTGTGTTCTAGTTCGCCGTTAGTTTTTATCTGGGTAATAGTTTCTGTAATGATGTCCTGCTGCTGTGTCGATAAATGGACCGTATCTAATCCTGCCTTTTCAAGAGCATTGTTATATATCTGATATTTCGCGATAGCAGCAGATGCTAATACCGCTACTTTCTTCACCTTGCAGTCAGCTATGTCTGCCACCGTTGCCTCTATAATACTGGGTACGTTAACACTGCTGCCTTGCCGCCAACTGTCGTACAAAATATGTGCAGTATTACAAGGCACCACCACCACCGTAGCGCCCATAGTGACCAGTTCAGCAATGCTGGCGCGGATAAATGGTGAAGGATCACGCTCAGCTAACTCAAGAAAACGACCCCGACTGGGTATTTTCGTATTAATATCGGTAATAACACGAGGATAATGCCAGTCTTTATCTGCGCTAACCTGCGCATATAACGATTGCAAAAAATCGATGGTAGCCCAGGGCGCAACACCTACCACACCAATAACGCCCTCCTCAACTGGCCAGCTAGCTAAAGGTTCAGTCGGTAGAATGGTTGGCATCTGTCTTTTTCCGAAACAAAAATAAGCGCAGTCGGGTTTCAGGATATTTATTTAACGGATGCCCTTCGACAAACATATTTTCATCTTTTATACAGTCAAAACCGGCATCGGAAAATGCGTCAATATACTCTACAGTGGAGCGATAGGTCGCAGAGTAGTTTTGTCCTAAATGTTCAGAAAAACGATCGTCTATTTCATGTCGCCCATTAATGCTAGTGCCGTCCCGCAGTAATAACACACCGCCATCGCTAACGAAACTTTGTAACTTTGCTAATAACTCTGCTGCTTGATCATCATTCAGATAAACAAATAGTCCGGATATAAACACCAAATCAAAGGGGTGCTGACTACTAAACTTTTCAGCAGCACTCACCACAAACTCAACCTGTGGCATATTACGTAGTACCGCCTCAGCGCGACCTATTTCTGCCAAGCCCGCGGCATACTCCACTGCTAACACCTTATCAGCACCTCGCTCAGCGAAGCGGAAACTCCATTGCCCTACGCCAGCACCCAGATCAAGTACCGACTTACCAGAAATATCCACCAGCCAACTAAACACCTTAGTGGTTTCATCGTCTATTTTTCGTTGTAAATTCGCTGGATCTTGTTCGAGATTAGCAACCGACTCTAAAGCCACCTTAGTATAAATCTGCGCCCGACTATCCCAGAACTGTTTTACTTTTTCAGGATTTATCATAATTTATCCTTTGTTTCTGTCTGCGCCGTAACGCCAAACTTCATCAGATAGCGGTGCTTTCGACGCACTGATTCCTGGGTCCATAACCCTGCTATCACATAAAAAATCCAGATTTAATTGGGTATACTCGTTCACTACTTTATTTGGGATAGGCAGTAACCGCACACCCAACGGCTTTTTCAAACGAACAGCTAACGCGGCGATATCTAAAATTAAACCGCTGATATCTTCACTAAACATGCTTGAAGGTACTGGCACCATATCAATACCGCAGCCACACACTGTAGAAAACAATGCCAGTTTCTCCAAACTGAGAGCGCGTAAATTGTTGGCATTGGTTAACCCATTATCTTCCAGTACAGAGAACATTACGCCATTAAAACCCGCTAAACGGGCTTCTGCGTGAACTGCAGCCAGTTTAATAGCGTCGGTCAAGACACTGGTCATAAATACCGTACCATGACTGCCTACCGGTGTGGGTCCCATACATTCTATAATGCTGGCAACTGAGGTTTTACCATCAGGAAAAGGCGCCAGTGACGCATCTAGTCCACGATAATCAAAACCAGTTTCTGCTGATAATTGCTGGCCGAATAACTCTATATTGCGCATTAATTCACTTAGTTGCAGAATCAAGGCTTGTTGAAACTCACTCAGTGACCAACAATGCAGCCGGGCCTTTTCAGCCAATGATAACGTCAGCCCTGTGGTTTCGAGTGCAATACTGAAACTAAGGCTATCACCATCATGGCGGGCAAAAGGAAAAAACGGGGTACCCGCGGGGCATGCAGCTGAAATGCCCACTCTGAAATTATCAATACCGTTACTGCTTCGCCGCGCTAAATTGAGAATAAAACGACTAGCTTCAGCAGCACCAGCCATGCTTATCGCTTGCTCGGTTGCACTGATCAAATTGACGAAAAGTTGTGAGTCTTTAACCAACAGGGTTTGCACTTCTTCAAGAAAGCCTTCCCTAGAATTTTCTGCAAATAAATCTATCGGTAAACAGTACCACCGGGCTCCTGCGTCATGAGCAAGCTCCCTGACACTATTCATTACCGAGCTTAGCATGCCTGGACTCGCATCATGATGCAGACGCGGCGGGGGTAATGTTAAGCGGATTGTTCTGACAGGTAATTGATATTGCTCACTGAGCTTGGTTGCCAACTGATTAAAGATGGCCAAACGACTGCTAAGTTCGGTTTTAGATACGCTGAAAATCGGCACACCAACGGTTATTGAACGAATCATAACGTGCGAGTCTCCGCAATCAGCTGCATGTAGTCTGTCGGTGTATTAATTTCAAAAAAGAACTCATTCCGCAGTTCCGCTGCCTCAATCATTCCTAATTCACAGGGCAGTAACTGACCGGCAAATAAATTCGCATGTGCAAAACACCGCCGTTGCCATTCACGCAACAACGCAGGCGAACTAAGCTTGAATAAACCAACAGATTCAGGATCAGCCATACTACGCACAGGCCCTTGGTAGGTTTCAGTAACCCGTTGATCTGAACCTAGAACACAGTGAATAGCGGTCAAACTTCGCTTTTCCCTGGCAGACGTTAGCACCAAATCACCTGCTAGCCTATCTAAGCGTTGAATGAGCTCCGGAGCCAAAAAAATATCTCCTGATAATACATAAGTTGGCTGTTCATTTAATGCCAACGCCAGACTCATGGCATTATTAGTTAAGGCCCAGTCAGGATTATAGACAAAATTCAATTGCGGATAGGCCTGCATAATTTGAATAGCTCTAAACCCGACCACTACAGTGATTTTTTTTCCTGCGAACGCCGTTATGGCGTAATCAAGGATAGTTTTCCCTGTCACTGGATGTCGAAGTAATGCCTTATTGATGCCATCTAGCTGTAAGCTTTTACCCGCAGCAAGAATAATAACCTGGCTAATATCGTTCGATATTCTCACTGTAGTAACTCCGCTAACTGAAAATGACATTCTGGTAACCCACCCCCAGGAAAGTTATGTTTAACCGTTTTATAAGGATAAATATCTCCGGCTAAGGCTCTTTCTGTAACAAGCTTCCAGTCAAAACTATGATTAGGCCGTAAACTCCATACTTTGATATCAGCATAAATGTAACGCACAGCAGGAACCCATTTTAAGCCAAGTTGTTTCGCTGCCTCCATTCGGTGTTGCCCATCTAGAACCAAGTCATATTGCTCATCCAGAGCTATAGGTATCCGCCAAATGCCTTCTCGCTGAATTTTTTTTACCAACCAATCAACCCGTTTTTTACTGAATCCCTCAATATGTCTTAACCGCTCTACTGGAACTCGTTCTATTTGGACACTATTGGCTATTATCATTTAGTTACTACTCCTTGAAAGACAGAGTTTTTTGCTAATAACCTGTCTGATGCATAAAACGTCAGAAAAGTTTGCATAGCGGCATAGAAGTCAGCTTCAGTATTAAAAGAAGCTGCAAAACCGTCCACTAAATCAAGCACACGACAGGGTAATTGTTGCAAATGCTGATGCCATGGCACCAGATAATATTGTCTAGTAGTTTGTGAAATGGCATGCTGCCGGAATAGCCGGTCAGCGTGCACCTCTCGAGGCCCTACAAGCAACAACCCAACCATTTTTGCCCAACCATTATAATATTCTTTATAGTCAGGCTGATATTCAACCGCCAGGATATTGCCATTGAGATCCGCTTTAACAATACCCCCAGTCAAACCCTTATGGTATTGCCCTTTGCAAACCCAATAGGAATCTGACGTTTTTGCAGCCAAAAACAATTTATCCCAGGCAGTAACATCTAGCAATAAATCTGTTTCAGCGATAAGGTAGCCAAGTTCAGGTTGTGACAAGGCGGCAACTCCAATTTCAACAGACAGAATATTGACATCATCTTCGTAGCGCGGATTTCGAACCGTTTTAACCCTTTCGCCATATCGCTTAGCCAAATGCTGCTCTACTGCTTCAGCCTGAAAACCAGTCACGACAACTATTTCGCCATCAGTCCTCGCTATAATTGCATCCAGCATCCAATCAAGTACGGTTTTATTGCCAACTTCTAATAAGCTCTTCGGCCGTTGACTAGTCAACGGCCCCATACGACTGCCACTACCCGCTGAAAGTAGTACCACATTCTGACTGTTATTTGGCGTCAATATTGGCATAAGCCTACCTTAAATATTTTAAGTTTTTTTACGTAATTTAAAGCTATTGCATTGATTTATCAGGACTTCAATGGAACTTCCTGACATACTAGGATCAATTGGCAAACTCAAAATCTGCTGCTGCATCAGTTCAGTTTCAGGATAGCTATGCAGTTTATATTCCAAAAATGCCTGTTGCTGGTGCGCTGCCAACGGATAATGGATCAACGTTTCAATACCTGCTAACGCTAAATGCTTTTGCAGTTCATCCCGGTTAGTGCTACGAACAACAAACAAGTGCCATACATGCTGCTCTGGCAGCCCTGCGTCGGGAAGTAGAATTGCGGGATTAGAAATACCAGCCAAGTACTGGGCCGCTATTTTCCTGCGTTGCTCTATATTGTGCTGCAAATGCTCTAGTTTCACTCGCAGCATTGCTGCCTGAATTTCGTCCAAGCGACTGTTGACACCTTTATAGTGATAAAAATATTTTTTATTTGAACCATAATTTCGAATAGCTAATAAGGCTTGATACAATACATCATCATTGGTGGTGATAGCGCCGGCATCGCCGAGGGCACCAAGGTTCTTACCAGGATAAAAACTAAAGCCAGCTGCATGTCCCCAATTACCGGCCAGACAACCATCAATTGAAGCTCCATGCGCCTGGGCTGCATCTTCCAATATAAGTAAATCATGCTGTTGGACAAAAGCCTGTATCTCAGACATCTCAGTAAGACGGCCATAAAGATGCACAGGCATTATTACTCGGGTGCGATTACTAAAAGCCTTTTGCACTGCAGACAGATTAAGATTAAAACTGATCGGATCAGGTTCAGCAAATATAGGTACAAGGTTATTTTCAGTGATTGCTAGAATACTGGCTATAAAGGTATTGGCGGGAACAATGACCTCATCTCCATCCCGCAGTCGACCAAGCTCTTTCCAAGCGCGTAATGTAAGTTGCAACGCATCAAGCCCGTTAGCAACACCTACGCAATATCGGCTACCACAATATGCCGCAAAATCCTGTTCAAATTGGTTTAACTCTGGTCCATTAATATAATGGCCAGATTCAATGACCCGGCTGCATGCGGCCAGCAACTGCTGTTTTAACTGACCATTAATTGCAGCTAAATCGAGAAACTTAATCATCAGCAAGATACCTTATAATCCGTGCAGGGTTTCCAACAACAACAGCCCTATCTGGTACGTCCTTCACCACTACAGCACCAGCTCCTATCATGGCGTTCTTGCCAATAACAACACCCGGTAATAAAGTAGCATTTGCCCCTACACTGGCACCTTTTTTTATAGTAATACCAAGCCACTGTTCAGGATAAATGCCTGAACGGGGCGTTTTATCATTAGTAAAAGTGGCATTAGGCCCAATAAAAACATCATCTTCTATCCGAGTGCCGTCCCACAAAAACACACCGCTTTTCACAGTTACTCTGTCCCCCAGCACAACATCATTCTCAATAAAGGTATGAGCGCAAATATTACAGCCTTCCCCGATTTGGGCTTTCGGTAACACAACTGCAAACTGCCAAATTCGACTACAGGCACCTACTGTGGAGGTTTGTACATCGGCTAACGGATGAATAAAAGCAGGCTCAATCAATTTCATTTGCCAACTCCTGAATACGCTGTCGACTCAACCGCAAAAAATCATCATAATCTCGAATGTAATCCGCTTCATCGTAATAGGTATCAGCAAGCACCAAAATCACGCATTCGTTTTTAAAGTCATACATTTCGCGCCAAGTCATATTTTCAATAAACAATGCTGTATTAGGATTATCAAGAATAATCTGTTCACGCTTGACTCCATCATCCAACACGAATCGACAACTGCCATGCAGGCATATCACTACTTGTTTTAATTTTTTATGTGCATGAAATCCTCTGGCATGCTCATTTAACTGCATTAAATAATATACACGTGCAATCTCAAAAGGGATGGTCTTTAAACCCTCAATAGCAACTAGCTCTCCTCTGCCATCACCGATAGATGGCAGAGATATCGTTTTAATAAGACTCATGTTAGCTCCTTTAACAGTGACAACAAATATTGTCCATATTCACTCTTACCATAGACAACGATTTGTTGCTGCAAGGCCTCAGCAGTGATCCAACCTTTTCGATAGGAAATTTCTTCAATACAGGCAATTTTAAAACCCTGGCGTTTTTCAACCATTTCAACAAATTGCGATGCTTCAAGCAAACTGGCATGAGTGCCGGTATCAAGCCAGGCAATGCCCCGCCCCAGCCTTTCAACACTTAGAGGCTTGTGTTGTAAATATAAGTTCAGTAAATCGGTAATCTCTAGCTCGCCACGCACCGAGGGCTGTATCTCTTTTGCCAAAGCAACAACGTCGTTTTCGAGGAAATATAAGCCGGTGGCGATAAAGTTCGATTTTGGCTGTGCAGGCTTTTCTGTCAATGTTTTCACCTGAAAGTTCTGATCAAATTCTATGACACCAAAACGTTCAGGATCTTTAACTTCATAACCAAAGATAGTCGCAGACTGACTAGCGTTAGCTTTTAAGAGCTTGGGGGACAAACCGCTGCCGTAAAAAATATTATCGCCAAGAATTAAACAAGTGCTATCTGAAGCCAGATAATGCTGTGCCAGTATAAATGCTTGTGCAATTCCTTCAGGTTTTGGTTGTGTCTGGTAACTTAACTGCAGCCCCCACTGACGACCATCACCCAATAACAATTGAAATAAAGCTAACTGTGATGCGTCAGTGATAATCAGAATATCCCTAATACCCGCTAACATTAAGGTAGATAGCGGATAGTAAATCATTGGTTTATCATAAACAGGTAACAATTGCTTAGACATTACCGCCGTTGCCGGAAACAACCTGCTACCCGTACCACCTG
This sequence comes from uncultured Rheinheimera sp., assembly GCA_964577005.1. Classification (GTDB taxonomy): domain Bacteria; phylum Pseudomonadota; class Gammaproteobacteria; order Enterobacterales; family Alteromonadaceae; genus Alishewanella. The sequence goes on along the minus strand of CAZNXI010000007.1, from coordinate 33,587 downwards.
CCAGTATTAACCCTTTGCGCATAATAAAATCTACTTCTTATAAGAATTAGAGACTTTTGTCCTGATTATTGTTATTTATCGGCCATAATCGAAAATTATTTATGCCTTTTATACATATTCTTCCTATCAATTCACAATCATTTATGAATTAAGTTTCGTCCAATGCGTTGACAGTTCAACAAAGCCGATGTTGCCAGTCCATGAAAAGCTTTTAGCTATTCTTTAGAAAAAACGCTGACCTTTACGGTTGCAAATTTACTAACCTCTTTGAATATAAAATGTATAATCAACACCTTGAGGGTGAAAATAACTTTAACCAGCTAGGAAAAGCTTATGAAGCTTTCTATTACAAACATGTTAAGTGATAAAATATCAAGACAACAGCTTGAGTTAGTTTCACAACGCTTCAAAAAAAACATGCAAGCTTTCAAAAGTCAGATTCCAAGCATTTTTAGCTTTTTTGAAAAATATACTGAACAAGAATATTTTATATTCCCGGGTACAAGTTGCGAAGTAAACATTCTACATAAAGCAACTGGCTTAACACTTTATCCTTTTCATCCAAAAAAATACACAGAAGCTCAGTTAGCCGAAAGTGGAGTATTCGAGTCAATTTTAAACTATGAAAACACAGCAACAGCATTGATCGTGTGTGGCGTTGGTCTTGGATATCATCTAGAAAAACTTCTCGAAAATAACAGCCCTAGTGTTTTGGTTATATATGAACCAGAAAATGATTTATTTAAAGCTTCGCTTTATACAGCACCCTGGTTTGAGGTACTAACTTACTGCCAGACAAATAATATAATTATTTCTATACAACATGGTAAGTTAGCTACAAACATTGAAGAAGATTTAAATGAACTGCAAGCAGCGTTCCCCCAAATAGGAAGACTGACTTTTTTTAGGCACTTAGCTCATGACGTTATCGATAAACAATTAGCTAAACTTACTACTATCGAAAAGCTTGTGAGCTCTAAAGTTAACGACCTACATCCATTACTAGCACTCCCGAATTCAAAACCACAGCTAAGTGAATCAGCAAATAGTCTCCAAGAACACTATGATTTATTAGAAAGAAATTTAGTTTTCTTTGATAAAAACTATCCTGAATTACAAAAAAAAATGACTGCACTCATGAGTGATAAAGAAGATCTTTTAAAAACATTACTTTTAAAGCATCTTGGCTCAGAGCTGTTGAGTTTATTTTTAAACTTCTCAACATCATCATTACTGACTGAATTAACAGCAATTTTAAAAGATCCTTTAGTATACGGGAACTGCCCAAGCAAAAATACTAAAGACACTCCCTTCATTGAATTAATAAAAAATATAAAAAATGAATTAGATAATACAAACGTATGCCCACCTTACGTTAACTTTTCGGAAGTAATATTGCTTGGTACTCTAGATAATATTGCTTGTAGCAACGCTGCAGAAAATGCTAAAAAACTTATAGTCATTGAGCAGAACATTGGGCGATTTTTAATATCTTGCTGCCTTGTACCTTGGCACGAAATCGCAAAGAGTAAAGAAATCTTTTGGCTAATAGATGAAAAAGCCACTCGTAGTGAGCTTGAAGAGCTTTACAAAAATAGCTCAATAAACTTAATAGAGTGCTACTTATTCCAACCGTATTACACACAAGGGCATCAAAAACTTTATCAACAAATATTGGAAACAATCCAAAGCCAAAATGGTAAAAGTAATTATTTTGAAAAAGAACTTAGGGCAATTACTAGGATATGCAGCAATTCAAGTCGATATCAATATGCCATACATTGCACACAAGACAGCCAAGAACAACCTATAGTTTTAATAGGTAATGGTCCAAGTCTTGAATACAGCATTGAGCATTTAAAAACTATACGCAACTTTATCGTTGTTATAAGCTGTGGTACAGCAATCTCAACCCTGCACAATAATGGGATACTCCCAGATATACATATAGAGTTAGAAAAAGAGTACGATACGTTCAATCGTTTGCAGTTGTTACCAAAAGCGTATTTAAATAAAATAACACTTTGGGCAAGCTCAGAAATACATCCCCAAATACCAATCTTATTTGGGGATTGTAAACTATTTAGTTTAGCTACATCTAAAATTGAAAAAGAGATGTACAAAGATTCAGGCCTTCAAGCTATTACATTGAATTACAGCTACTATACCGTTACTAACTTTGCGCTCAATATTTTACTCCAGTGGAGATGCAGTAAGGTCATTTTGGTTGGAGTAGACTTTGGCTTTTTATCTTTAGACGAACATCATGCGAGATCATCTTCTTACTTCAGTGGCAAAGGAGAATCCATTTATGACTATGAATTAGTTCATGGTGCAACTTTTAAGGTAGAAGGAAACACTACAGATAGCTGTTTAACTGTGCCGGCTTTTAATGTTGCTAGAGAGCTTATGGAGCAAGCTCTTGCAGATAAAAACAACAAAAGTGAAGTGATTAACATTGGCATTGGAGCCAAAATACAAGGCGCAAAGACACTACTTAGTTTAAACCAATTAGAAATAAACCAAACCAATCGCTCTGATAAAAATGGGTTTTGTAAATCTTTTGCCTATTTGCCGTGTAAGGAAGCAAAAATTACTGTTGAGGAAACCATCAAACAATTAGTTCAAACAATTCCTCAGCTAATTTCCATTTGGGAAAAAAAATCAATTTTAGACTCAAGTACTGAAGGCAAACTTCATAGAATTAGCGATCAAAGAGAACTAATAAATAACTTAATTAATCTTTCTGAACAAAGCTATCAATGTCTTGATGGAAGTATACGTTATTTCGAAAGCGTATTTTTACGTTATGTAAAACTTAAACTTGAAAATACAGTATTAGAAAAAATGACTGAACACTGGCTTTACTATCTCAAAGCAATACTGCTGGAAACAGAAAAAATTAAAGAGTAATCTAGTTGAACATTGCTGTTACATCAACATCGCAAAAAGAAAGTTTAGACTTACTATAGCGATTTTCAGCATCCTTTAAGTAATCACGCCATATAACTATTGCTTGATTAAATTTTTCTAATTCTTTGGAGTACGACTCGCTTTCTTCATTAATTGGTGCCAGCCTCTTTAAAACAGACAACATATAGATGACACTTCCACAAAGTAAATAGAAGTCTAATCTATTCTTATTAAAATCGTGAGTAATGAATGTTTTCCACTGTTCTTCTATAATGTTTTTTGCTTCTACGCAGCTATTTGCAGTAGAAATACAACCAAGAACTCTATCCACTACCAAATTAAGATGTATATTTTCAATTTGCGTTCTGAAGTCAGTAGTAAAATCACTCAATTCATGCCTATAAAACAACTCTGAAAATTTTAAATAAAAAGTTTCTTTCTCATCTACAGTAATTTTTTTTGTTAGAATATTGTAAGGTGCTAAAGGAGTAGCACCTTTTATATAAGCACCGTTACTACAATTATATATATTTATTTCACTTGGTAGCTTCGCAAACAGCATTTCCATAATACTACGTGAAAAATCAAATTCTGGTTTTGTGTATACATAATCAGAAAAATTGCCTTTTATTCTCATGCCACACTGAAAATTAGCTTTAGCATTCATTACTCCTGAACCATCATTTTTATAATACGCTGAGTGTTTTGAATGATGGTTTTCAATGCTAAGATAACCAAGATCAACGCCAAATAGGTATAAATCTCTAAAGCCGATAGCAGTAAAAAAGTTAACAACTAAATTTGATACTGTAGGATAAGAATGAGAGAGAGACGTAAAATTAAAACCCTTAGCTTGAAGAGGGTTCCTAAAGAAATTTGTCGAAGACTCACCATCCTTAAATGCAAGGAAAACATCTTGAAATAATTCAGCCGTTTCCGGATGGATGCCATTTACAGAGATTAATTTGATTTTTTTTAACCATTTAAAGTCATTAACCTGAGTTATCCAACAATATGTAGCTCTATTTTGCTCTATTTCAGCATGAAAATCAGGAGTTATACCTAGCTTATAAAGCGATCTGAGCGCGGTACCACAACTTACAACAACAACGTTTTCCCGATGCTCAATAATATATTGGTATGAATCATCTAAACTTGGCCCGTTACCAACAACAAAAATTGGCTTATCTTTCAATATATGAATATTAGGCATTAGATTTTTGGATTTAAGGAAATTGTGCCCATTACACAAGCTTTGATAGGTATGAGATATACCATAGCGTACGTGATCAAAGTTCTCTCCAAGAGCAACGATAACCTTTAGCTGCGCTTGTAATTTATCTAAGGCCTTTAACATTCTAGGGGTTTTAAAGGCAGTAAAAATTTGGGTTTTTGAAATGCTATAAGCGCCGATTTGGTAGTATTGGTTCATGATATCCTGAAAATATTCATCACCAGTGCCACCAATATTGAAATAAATTCTTCTTTTATTCTTTTCCGCATCTTTTAAGATTTTACTCCAATCAGTAATAAAAAGACTTGCAAAAAAGTAGTCAACATTAGGTTCGAAAATAAATATATTTTCTATCTCTTTCTTTTCTAAAAGAAGTTCTATATGTCTTCCTAAACCCACACCGAGAAAGATAAGATTTTCGATATCTGTATTTTCATTAAAGTTACGTGCGGTTAAACTTGTTAATAACGGTTGAAGTTTAGCTGAGGCTTGAAAATGAACATAATTTTTAAACTTACCTACACCGCCCTGATTAAGTACAACCTCATTGTCATTGGGCTTAGTCAAAAAATTATTGGTTACGTGTCTCGACTGCATCTCTACGTCTTTATAAAAGTAAGTGTCTCGAACATCACAATATAAATTTGGGTTTTTATTATGCTCAACATAGAACCAGTTCTTAGGTTGATAGCTTATAAAAACACTGTATAGGCTAGGGTAATAGATTTTTAGTGCTGCTATATTTTTTTTAAAAACCTTATTACTTTTAAAATTTTTATGTTCTAAATTCCCTAAAACACCTAGCGGATACTCAGAATTGAATAGATTATCATCGTTAAATCCAGGAAATTGTCTTTTTTTCAAAACTCTATCTAGGTTACCGGAACATTCTCGCAAGAAATGAAAAACCTCATCAGAGACAGCATGAGATAAATGACGGTACAAATACAACTCATTAAGCTGAGGCAACAAGCTTTTTAACTCAGCAACATCTTCAGCAATAGATGAGCCGGCATTCCCCAACTGGAAAGAAATTAATGTTTGAGACTCAGCTGCGATGTCAAAAATTTCTTCCCAATTAATTGCTTGCATAGAACAAGCAAAAATATCTAATTCTGGTTCATATATAACTAGAACCTTTGGTTTAACTTGTCGTAATAAGAGAGAAAGCTGGTAACCTAACCCTAAGCCAAACATTAAAATAACTGATTCGTTTGGAACTGGTTTTACCCTAGAAATTATCTCGCCAGAATCTAATGAAACGAACGGTGCTGAAGATAAAAAGGAGTCAATCTCTGTTTGAATCATCTCTGCAAAATTATTCGGGTATAAGACTCTCCCTGTTGCTGGGTGAACGATGTTTACAGTTGCATCTTTTGAGCAAAAGATTGAGTATTTTTGAAAAGTGTGCATTGAACACTTTTCGAAGATATCTGGGTAATTAAGCTTAAAAAAAAGCAAATTTCCTGATAATTTGGTGTTTATGTTCGCTGAGACACTTTGTTCAAGTAAACGTTGTTTCTGCAAATCGGTATCAACAAAGTCACTTATTGCTTCAAACATTAAACTTCCCAATTATATATTTTTGTTGTAATTATCGCTCGCTTTACGCCCTTTGTTAAGCGTTTCCAAATCCGATAGTATTTTTTTCTTTTGACCCGTCATAATTTCTGTCATTGAGGACAACCATTTTTGATACTCTAAAAGTAAATGGCTACAGTCTGGCTCATTGCTATTTGCAATAACTTTATCCAACAATGGCTCTAACTGCGTAAATAACTCGGATAAAACTTCAAAATTAGTTTCTTCTGCATAAACCAGTTTATCTAACTGATTTTGAAGATTTGTTATTTTATCAGCTGCGTCATCTATCAATATTATATTCCTACAGCCATTTGTTGTTCACGTTGCAATTGAAGCTGATACGCTGTTTCACGATCTGAGACAGGAATTTGATCCCAGGCAGACTTTATTGTTAATAACAGCTCCATCACCTCACTGACTTTATCAACACTCATTTCACGACTCGCAATAATGAGGTTTTCTATCATGTAATCATATAAAGCGTCAAGATTTTGCGCCAGCTCGGGACTCGCGTTAATATCCAAAGAGCTTTTTAAAGCACTGATAATGGCAGTTGCTTTGCCAATTAATTGGCCCTTTAGCGTATAATCCTTTCTTTCCATGGCACCTTTTGCTTTTGCCATATTTTCTAATGCACCCTGCATTAAAAGTTGAATAATTCTGTGAGGGTCTGCAACCGCAATATCATCTTTAATACCAACCGATTTATAAGCTTTGATACCATAACTCATATGAATACCCCTTTAAGTCTATTTTTTAACAGTTAAACCTGGAAGACTTGCTAGCGCAGCGGTAACATTAGCTTGCTGACGCTGCATTTGGCCTAACAGCGTATCAAGCGCTGCATATCTCTTCCGTAAAGAATCTTCAAAACTAGCTATGTATCGGCCGGCAGCATCAGAAGCTTTAGTATTTTCTCTTAATCTGGATTGTAAATTTTCCTGGCGATTAGCAATCAGTCCTCCAGACTTGGTATATTCCGTTATTAATGAATCTAGTTGCTTAACTAAACCATTTTCTCCTCCAAACAACTTAGATATATCATCATAATTTTCGTTAAGTGCACTATCGAAACGCATCTTGCCGGTTTCACTATTAAATTCAGTGCTGGTTGAAATTTCTAATTTACCGCTTTTATCTAAAGTAATGCCCATGGAGTAAAGATTATTGAGCTGTTCAGGAGCCCCCTCGATCACCCCACCGAAGATACTTCTTATTTGATTAAGGATATTTCTGGGTAAAGAGTCACCTGATAGCGCGCCACTTTCTAGAGTAACACTTCCGTCAGCATCCATGATCCTGTTCCTGGTTAAGCTACCGACTTGATCAACAAGTGCATTATAGCTTTTGATAAAATTTTGGATATTTTCTTCAGCTGCTTTTTTATCTGTTGCAACTTGTAACTGCGCATTTTTTCCTATTGGGGTTTCGTTAAGCACAGTGATTGAAATATCCTGAACAGCATCCTCAAAAGTATTCGTTGAACTACTTATGGTTATACCGTCAAGCTCGATTACTGCATCTTGAGCCGCTGAAGCTAAACTTAAACCAGGCGTAGCCCCTGTTGAAACTGTAGAAAGGTTGTCTAGTTCCGCATTATTATTAGTGACGACTAAGTCATTGCCAGCACCAGTAACATTTGATGTCAAAACAAGTTTGGTACCTGTTGCTCCACCAGCATTAAGGATGTTAGCGTTAACACCAAAGTTATCTGCTGAATCATTAATTTTTAGGCGAAGTTCATTTAAAGTCATACCAGCTGTAACTGCTATAGTAAAAGCTTGATCACCCGCTTCAAAAGTTAGCTCGCCGGCAGTTGTTGATACCACAGAATTAGCATCGGTAAAGCTTCCATCAGTAGACTCTAATCTGCTACCTTTTGCTAATTGATCAACTTTAATGTCAAAATTGGCAGCTGAAGCAGTATTTTTTGCAGTAGCCTGAATGAAGGTTTTACTTTCATCAGGTTGAGTAACTGTTACAACACGCGCTTTGAGGTTTTCACCACTAAGCTTTTTCGTAGCATCTAAAAAGCTAGCTAATGCAGAACGGAGTTGCCCAACGCCTGATAGAGAAGCATTTAAAGTGGATTTTGTCTTCTCAATACGAGCCATTTTAGTTTGACGCTCGACATCGACAAAAGTACTCACCAACTGGTCTAATGGTAAACCAGAGGCAGCACCTAGAAAATTAATTGAAGACATATCTCACCCCATATTTTGTCATTACACTTTACGATCTATTAAAAAGCCAAGAGATTGCTCCATTTCTTCTTGTAACCGCTTTATATCTTGTGCCACTTTTAGTAATTCTTCTGATGGAATTTGTCTAATCAATTGATCAGTTGATTTATCCATAACCTTGATAATAGAGCGGCCAGATGTTTCATCCATCATAAAGCTTAATGAGCGCTGTTCAAATACCGCTGCTTTATTAACAACGTTCAATGCTTCGGCAACCTGTTCAGAACTTGGAATAGACTTAGCTGGTAAATCACTTTCCAAGACTTTGGTAGCTTTACTTAATGGTTCAGTATTCGCAAATTTAAAGTCTGCGTTAACTTGGCTTAATGATACTCCAGCCGTGTTGGGTATAGTATTCATAAATTACCCCTTTAAAATGGTAAAGGCTAGATAAAGGTTAGACCTTTATCTAGCGCTTAGCGAACGAATTAACCTAACAATGACAAAGCTGCCTGAGGACGCTGATTAGCCTGCGCTAGAACAGTTTGACTTGTCTGTTGTAAGATCTGCGCCCGAGTTAATTCAGCAGTTTCTTTTGCAAAGTCCGTATCACGGATCCGTGCACGTGCGCCCGATACGTTCTCAGAAACGTTAGTTAAGTTACGGATAGTAGCTTGGAAACGGTTTTGAATCGCACCTAAATCTGCACGTTTGCTGTCAACAAAAGCTATCGCGGTATCAATAGCTGATATCGCAGTACCTGCATTTGCTGAGGCTGTTGCAGTTGTAGCACCTGAGACTTTCACATTTGAAATGAGTAAACCTGATGCTCCCCATCCCCCGGCACGTGATAAACCTACCTTAATATATTCATCACTTGTGCCTTTTGCGCCAACTAAAAAGTTAAATCCCTTATCATCTGGACCACCATTTAGTAAAAGACGATCGCCAAAACGTGTAGTTTGGGCAATTCGACTGATCTCAATTTTTAATGCTGAAATCTCTTTTTGAATAGCGGTTCGATCTGCAGTTGCGTTAATACCATTCTGCGATTGAACAGCTAATGTACGCATCCGCTGTAAAGATGTTGTAATCTCTTCCATTGCACCTTCAGCTACTTGTGCTAGAGAAATACCATCATTCGCATTTCGTGATGCTTGATCAAGACCGTTAATCTGACTGGTTAAACGGTTTGAAATCTGCAACCCTGCAGCATCATCAGATGCACTGTTAATACGAAAACCAGATGATAAACGTTTAAACGCCACATCTAGAGCTCCACCAGAGTTCATTAACTGCCGTTGAGCATTCAATGAGGATGTATTGGTATTGACAAATAAAGCCATGAGTCACTCCTTAGTCTTTGATCAAAATAGATCGCAAACTTATGTTTAAATTACGGTTTTACCGTTTTTCTGGCCAAGCTGCAACTTGACTTAGCTTTGTATCGGCAGGCTGAATCAAAACTTTAGAATAATTTTGATAAAAACTAGAATTTTTATAGTGGGATTAAATTAAACTAGAAAAAATTAAGGCTACCGTATGGCAGCCTTGTAATAAGCGAGTCACTCCACTGAAGCTATTCCGGCAAGAAACAAGATTACTGCAATAAACTTGTTGCCCCAGCCAAATCTAACTTATTGTAATAAACTTAATGCTGCTTGTGGCCGCTGATTAGCCTGAGCCAGTACCGTTTGGCTCGTTTGCTGTAAAATCTGTGCACGCGTTAACTCTGCGGTTTCTTTCGCAAAATCAGTATCTCGGATTCGCGCGCGTGCTCCAGAAACGTTTTCTGACACATTTGTTAAGTTACGGATGGTCGCCTGAAAACGGTTTTGAACAGCACCCATATCAGCGCGTTTACCATCAACAGCTGCTATAGCTAAATCAATTGCTGCTATTGCATCACCTGCATTTCCTGAAGCATCTGCAGTTGTAGCACCTGAGACTTTAACATCAGAAATTGATAGACCTGATGCACCCCAACCGCCAGCACGCGATAAACCAACTTTAATATATTCATCGCCTGTACCTTTTGCACCGACCAGAAAATTAAAGCCTTTATCATCACCGCCATTTAATAGAAGTTGATCACCAAAACGTGTAGTTTGAGCAATACGACTAATTTCAATTTTTAGAGCTGAAATCTCTTTTTGTATAGCAGTACGGTCAGCTGTAGCATTAATACCGTTTTGAGATTGAACAACTAAAGTTCTCATTCTTTGCAAAGAGTTTGTAATTTCATCCATAGCCCCTTCAGCAACCTGAGCAAGTGAAATACCATCGTTAGCATTACGCGCCGCCTGATCCAAGCCATTGATTTGACTTGTTAAACGATTTGAAATCTGTAAGCCTGCAGCATCATCAGCTGCGCTATTTATCCGAAAGCCTGATGATAAACGTTTGAAGGCGACGTCAAGTGCGTTGCCTGAACTCATCATCTGACGCTGTGCGTTCAGTGAAGATGTATTGGTATTTACAAATAAAGCCATGATGTATTCCTCGCTTTTTAACCTGTTAAGGCAATTTAGACTGCGTATTGCCTGTTTCTTGCCGTGTTAATTATTTATCGGCGCAATGCGGGGAAACTTTAGATTTTTTTTAGGTGAAATTTATCTAATAAATTTAATTAGTTAGATGCAGACCTTGCCGTCTGCATCTAACTTTAGCGGATAAAGTCGAATAAGGTAGTTGCATTAACTTTTGAAAAGGTTTGCGAGGCAGCTTGTAAAGCAAACTCTTGACGTTTGATTTCGGTAAGAGCCTCTGCTAAATCGACTTCAGAGATATCAGCCTTAAATTGCTGGTTTGCGATTAATAAGTCTTCATTTGTACCGAAAATGCTATCAAGCACATTTAACCGACCACCCAGATTGGCCAAACTGCCATCTACATTGTTAGCGGTATTATTGACTTCTTGTAAAGTATCAGCCAAAACCGTTGCTAGCTCATCATCACTAATAGCTGGATTATTAAGCGCATCAATAAAGCTTTGTAAAGTGTTTAAAATATTTGTTTGTTCTGGCGGGGGCAGTTCAAAATCGATTTGGGCAGGTAGCGCTGTCCCTGCATCTAAACCAAAACTGATACCATTAAACACAATATTTTGACCTGCTACATAAGCACCCGTAGCTGCCGGCGTCAAACTCGAGCCATTTTGCAAGAACTCATAGTTACCTAAACCATCAATAGCAAGGCTATATTGGTTATTAGCAGGTGTTAGTTTATCAAAATTATTTTGGTAAAAATTACTAAATTCTGTTTGATTCAGCATACTAATATTCGAATCAACGGGTGCCGCGGTTACGTCAAATTCAAAACGTTTAAACACATTGTCAAAAATTGCTTTGCCACTATCATTGCCAACCAATTTTATTGAAGGTGATATCTGTAAGGCTTTATTTCCCGAATCTCCCTGAAATTCGAATACACCCGTAGTAGGATTTTTAACATAAGCAGGGCTTTTATCCTGAAAACCTGCAAAAATGTAATTGCCTTCAGCGTTCCTGGTGTTCATTAAATCGAGTAACTCTGTTTGAATATTCTGCAATTCAAAAGCCACCGCTTTGCGTTGCTCAATAGTATAGGTACCATTACCAGACGCTATTGCTAGCGTTGAAACCCTATCATAGCTGGTTCGCATACTTGTTAAAACGGTTTCTTGCAATGCAAGGTTATTTTTAAGCAAGGTACTGTTGGTTTGAAACTGAGATAGCTGCTGTTTCGTTTGATCTAAACTTAACACTTTTGCTGCACCAGCAGGATCGTCAGCAGGAGACAAGATGCGCGTCTGCTTGCTTAACTGTGTTTCTGCTTTGGTTATTTTCTGCTGCGCATTTAAAATACCCGTTAAGCTTTGATTAAACTGCATATTAAAAGTTAAGCGCATAAAATTACCTCACTGATTGGAGCAAAGTGTCAAAAATCGCTTGCGAGGTAGATAAGATCCTCGCAGCAGCAGCATAAGTTTGTTGAAACCTGACTAAGTTTGCAGCTTCTTCGTCTAAACTCACTCCAGATAAGGATTCATACCAAATGTTTGTCTGTTCCAGTATAGCAGTATTCGCCTCTTCAGAAGTACGAGCTTGCCTAGTCCGCTCACCGATACTACCAACCGTTGTAGCGTATGATTGGTTGAAGCTAAACTGATTAACGCCATTTTCAACAACAACTGCATTACGACGTGTCGTTTCCGCATTTTGTAATGCTGCCAATTCCAAGCCATTTCGATTATCGTTGAAACCATTATTGTTAAACTCAATGGTAAAACTGTCTCCAGTTTTAGGTACACCACTAATGCTAAAATCGAAGCCTAGCTCTGTTGCCATATTAGCAGGAGGGATGGCGGGCGGTGTTGGAGCAATTTTGGATAATACATTGTTGAAATTATTTGTATCAAACTCAGCATCGCCAACTAGGTTTGAGTCTTTATCAAGAATTCTAAAAACATGATCGCCACCTACGTTTACTCCCTGATAGATCACACTAAAAGGACCATTATCGAGCCCCTGAGACGCCGAAAACGCTGAGTTAGCAGGATCTGTATTACTTATTTTAATACTTTCAATTCTAGAATTACCTAGATTTGAAGGATCAATTGCGGCACGTAGTGGCCCAGCCAAAGCAATATCCTCTCCCCTATTGGTTGCCATCTGCAGCTCTCTGGCAGCTTGCTGCAAAGGTTTTAGCATAAAGCGATCGCCAACAGCTGCTCCAGGCGTTAGCGTAATTTCTAAGCCAAATAAATCTTCATTACCGGAAGTTGCTACAATTGGACTGTTAGCGTTAAGTGTAATTGGATTACTAAAATCTAAACCATTTATTACTTTCGCAGAACCAGGGATAACCTCACCTTTGCTATCTAACGCTTCTAATGTAACTTCGTCAGCGCCCGTAATCCTTACCAAAAAATCATTAGGTGGTAGCTGCACACCTTTTCCAGGTTCTAGCCGAACATTTAATGTCGCTGCGCCGGTGTTTTCACGGTAATTCAAACCATCAAAAGAGGGTAAGCGAATAATATCTTTACCAATAACACCATCTAATGTCATCCCTAAACTATTTTGACGGTTTAATGAGTCAGCTAATGACAACGCCAACTGGCCCAGTTGAACTTGTGTGGGATCTAAGATTTCTTCCCTAAAGGCCACCAATGCGCCTAACTTACCGCCAATGCTTTTTGAGTTAACATCACGCAGAATATTAGAATTCGTATTAAGCTGTAATTGCAATTCTTTTCGAGTCGGATCAGGGTTGCCTTGTAAGGATAACAACCGAAAATCGCCCTGCTCCACCACTAATGACTGGCCATCATTCATAAACACCAGTTTTTCGCCATTCGCCGCATCCAGCACATTGATTTCCATCATTTCTGATAGTTTTAAAATGGCTAAGTCACGTTTGTCTACTAAATCCAGCGGAATGGGTCGGGTTGCGCCTTTGCCATAAGCCGCAATGTCTTTGTTATAAATGGCAATTTGCTTAATCATGTCATTAGCTTCGTTAACATAGATATCAAATTGATCATTAATAAATGATTCTTGATCTTTTAGCAGATTTGACATGCCTTCAAAGCGGTTAAGCAGCGATTGTGCGCTACCTATAACTAACTGCCGATTTGACGGCTGCACCGGATCATTATTGGCAGTTTGCAACTGCGTAAACAGATCATTCATCCCTGTGGCAATACTATTTGCTGGATTTGAAAATAGCGCATCAACTCGGTTAGCTTCAGAAACAAACTGTTGCGAGAAAGCAAAATTAGAGGTGTCTCGCCGCAGCTGTTTCAGAGTAAACTCATTAACCAACCGCTCAGTTGTGCCGCGCCCCACCCCAAAACCAAGAGGATCAGAGATAAATTCAGTCCGTTGCCGAACATAGCCCTCGGTATTAATGTTCGCAATGTTATTACTGGTTGTACCAAGCAAGATGCTATTCGCTCTTATTGCAGAGGTGCCAATTTTTAGTAAATTATCAGACATTGCTTACTCCGGGGCATCTCACTTGCCTATTCGCTTTGTTCATCGGCTGAAAGGGTAAAATCTTGAGCGCGGTTTAATTCTTGGCGCACTTTTTCAAAGGCTGAGCTGTTAAATACCGACATAATTTTTTGTGCATAATTGGGATCCGTCGCGTATCCCGCAGCCTGTAATTCACTAAAATAAGCAGCAGGCTCATGTGCAACTGCAACGGCTTGCTGATAACGCACACTGTTACTAATAAACCAAGTGTAGTCTTGTAAACTATGCTCTGGCGAATCGTAAGCACGAAACTTGGCCTGTTCTTTACGTGCCACGCCCTGACGATACTCTAAGGTATCTACCACTGCGGTATCCCCCTGCCAATTGCGGCTGGCTTTAATACCAAATAAGTTAAAACTATTGTCACCGCCTGCAGTTTTAATCATGCGCTTACCCCAGCCCGTTTCTAGCGCGGCCTGCGCAATCAATGCCAAAGGATCTAAGCCTAAGGTGCTGGCAGCTTGTTTTGCGGCAGGCAGCAAACTACGAATAAACTCCACGGGCGAATCAACACGAAATTCTGGACTGCTGGTTTCTTTCGTTTTCGTTGTGGCGTCTATCTTAGCTTGAGGAACCTCGACCGCTTTAGCAGCTTCTGCTCGTTCACGCTGTTGTTGTAACTTTTCTATTATCGGACTGAGTTGTGATAACTCTCGCCGCCCCGGTTGTATCACATCAGCTTGGACTAACTGTTGCATCGAACGCGCTTTTAGCAAAGCAAAATCCTGCTCTGGACTGGCATGCTGTGTTTCAGGCATCTGCAAAGCTCTACTATTGAGCGCCCCAGGCAGCTGTAACAACTCCGTTTGCTTACGCTGTTTAGCCATCGCCTGCGGATCGAGTTGCTGTACCAAGAGATCGGCCAAACCTAACGAACCTTTTTGAGCTAAATCAGAAGCCATCTGGCTATCATGCATATCTCGGTAAAACTCGGTAGTTTGGCTGTTCATCATGCCTTCGGCTTCAAAGGCAGCATTTGCTTGGCGCATACTTTTCAATAACATATTGAAAAATATTGCCTCAAACTGCTCAGCGGCTTGTCGTAACCCAACTTTTTCATCATTACGACCAGCTGTTCTTATCTGTTGTAAGCTGTTTAAATCATGATAAGAGTGCTGTAATTTGCCACTGTTCATCTTAGATCACCACAAGTTCGCCGTGAATCGCACCGGCTTCTTTTAACGCTTCCAAGATTGCCATTAAATCACCGGGTGCCGCGCCAACCGCATTAACGGTTCTCACCAGCTCATCTAACGTAACACCAGGGTCAAACTTAAACATTCTGGAGTTCTCAGGATTAACATTGATAATACTGTCTTCAACCACCACAGTTTCGCCATCGGCTAAGGGGTTAGGCTGTACCACGCGCGGGTTTTCTTCAATACTTACGGTTAAACCACCATGGCTCACAGCGGCAGGGAAGAGCCGGACATCTTTACCAATCACGATGGTACCAGTACGAGAGTTGATAATGATCTTCGCAGACTGATCTGCGGGTTGAAAGGTCAAGTTCTCCAGCACGGATAAATAAGCAACACGTTGACTCACATCACGCGGCGCTCTTACTTGAATAGACGAAGCATCTAAGGAATGGGCGGTTTCTGGCCCCATAAAACCATTAATCGCTTCAGCAAGGCGTTTTGCCGTAGTAAAGTCGGGGCGCTTTAAATTAAAAGTAATAAAATCGCCTTGCGCAAAGGGAGACTCCACTTCTCGCTCGACAACGGCACCATTCGGGATACGGCCTACCGTAGGGGTATTGACCAAAATACGGGAGCCATCTAGACCTTCAGCACCTAAACCACTAACTATTAAACTGCCTTGTGCAACCGCATACACGTTACCGTCTAAGCCAGTTAAAAAAGTCTGCAATAAAGTACCGCCGCGCAAGCTTTTTGCACTGCCCACGGAAGACACCGTAATATCAATAGTCTGGCCAGGCTTGGCAAAGGCAGGTAATTCGGCATGAATAGCTACCGCTGCCACATTTTTAATCTGGGTGCGAGCGCCTGCAGGTAAGTTAATCCCAAAGCTTGCTAACATAGTACGAAAGCTTTGCTCAGTAAAAGGACTCTGCTCACCAGTACCCGGTAAACCCACCACTAAGCCATAGCCAATTAATTGGTTACTGCGCACGCCTGCAATATCTGCAACATCTTTTATCCTAGCCGCACTAATCGGCAAACTGAGTGCTAATAAACCGACTAGCGCAAATTTAAGCAGATTACGCATAACGCGCTCCTAAAATGGCCACAGCGGACCATTGAAAAACTGAGTTAACCAACCTGGTGCTTGACCACCATGGTGAGAGCCAGTACCACTGTATTCAATTCGAGCATTAGCAATCTTGGTTGATTCTACCGTATTATTGACATCAACATCTTGCGGCCGAATCACACCTGTTAGGCGGATATATTCTTTACCGGTATTTAACGTGAGCCACTTTTCACCACGGATCACCAAGTTACCATTGGCCATGACCTGCAGCACATTGACAGAAATATCCCCGACCAGACTGTTGCTTTGGTTAGCCTTTGCATCACCTTTAAAATCTTGGCTACTACTAGAACCAAGCTGTAACACATTGCCACCAATTGAGGCACTGCGACCACCAATATTCAGCGGATCAAAAGCTGTATTACTGTCTTTTTTCGACTCGGTTTTCGCATTTTTTGATGCTTGCGTTTTCTCACGTAGTACTACGGTAATAATATCGCCTTCATGTCGAGCTTTATTATCCGAGTACAAACTATTGGAATGACTTTGCGTAAAGAGCGATCCGTTTCGCACCACAGGCCTTGGCGCAGGCTCCGGTGGCAAGGGGGCGAAATAAGGATCATCGGGTCGTGCTTCTTTTGTCGAGGCACAGCCCGTCAGTACACTAGCAATCAAACCAAGCAAAACGACTATTAGCAGATTACGCATTTTAGCTACCTACCTTATAACTGCTGAATCACAAAACCAAGCATTTGATCAACCGTGGAAATTACTTTAGAGTTCATTTCATACACGCGCTGACTTTCAATTAAGCTGACTAATTCTTCAGTCACATTGACGTTTGATGTCTCTAAAGCGCCTTGCACGATAATGCCCAGCCCCTCTAAGCCAGGGATCCCTTGTACAGGCTCGCCGCTGGCGGGAGTTTGGCTAAATAAGTTTTGTCCTATAGGCTCTAAGCCAGCAGGATTAATAAAGTTCGTGACAGTAAGCTGCCCTAAAACCGCACTTTCTACCTGCCCCGCTAAACGAACCGAGACTTCGCCATCCTGTGAAATAACAATGCCCGTGGCATCGGGCGGAACGACAATATTTGGCTGTACTTGGTAGCCTGCGCCTGAAGTGACGACATTACCTTCGCCATCCACAGTAAACTGACCATTTCGGGTATAAGAAATAGTGCCATCCGGCATTAATACTTCAAAAAAGCCATGGCCTTGAATCATGATATCAAGGCTGTTTTCCGTGGCGATTAAATTGCCCTGCGTAAAGCTTTTTTGAGTAGCGACAACTTTCGTACCGGCACCAATCATTAAACCATTGGGGAGCTCAGAGTTTTGCGAGGAGCGACCACCTGGTTGGTTAATGTTTTGGTAGAGTAAGTCTTCAAATACGGCTCGGCTCTTCTTAAAACCAACAGTACTGGCATTTGCCAAGTTGTTAGAGATAACCGAGATGTCACGCTGCTTGGCGTCCAATCCCGTTTTACTTATCCACAATGCTGGATGCATTTCTACCCCCTGGGCTGACGCCCTGTTAATCTGGTTATAAGCCTGTTTGACTTATCTGCGAAAAATGATCTTGATGTATTCATCAAGTAAAACTTAACCCATAATGCGCAACAACTGATTTTGTTGCTGATCCATTTTTTCGGCTTGTTTCATCATTTTTACCTGTAATTCAAATTGCCGCTGTAAGCTAATCATCGTGGTCATTTCGCCCACCGCATTGACATTACTGCCTTCATAAGCGCCATTGAGTAATGACACCTCCGCACTGGCTTCAGCAGGTTGTCCATCTTTGCGGCGAAATAAACCATCATTACCTTTCACCAAATCGACAAAGGCGGGCTTAACTAATTTAATACGCCCCACCTCTTCTAGCACATTGGCTGGCGCACCTTGAGCGCGGGCGCTGATGGTGCCATCAATGCCAATCTCCATTTTTGCCAAGGGTACAGGTAATTGCACCGGGCCAGCATCACCCATCACCGCTAACCCATTCGCCGTGGTTAAAATGCCCTCAGGGGTAAGTTGTAGATTACCGGCACGGGTATAAGCTTCATTGCCATTTTTATCTTGAACGGCAAACCAACCGTCTCCTTGAATAGCAATATCTAACTCGCGCTCGGTAATGTTCATGGCGCCGCTGTCAAAGTTTTGACCAGGGCTCTCCGTCATTGAGAAGACCCGTGTTGGTAAGCCTTCGCCAAAGGCTTGCATGCTGCGAGCTTGTTCAAAATCGGCTTTAAAACCAACCGTACCGGTATTGGCCAGATTATTAGCGCGAACGCTGATGCCATTCATATTTTCTTTAGCACCGCTCATCGCGATATATAACAGACGATCCATCACTCACCTCATCGAAATAGCGCTTTTAACGTTGTTATTAAATAAGCAATAACAGTGCCAACGTGACTTTTATACTTTTACTATTTATCTCTAGTGAAATAAGGTGAGGATAAAATGAAAAAACCACCCGCAGGTGGTTTTTTCAATAAGCAGAAATTATCGGATCTGTAAGATCGTTTGTTGTAGCGAACTATTGACTTCCAGCGCACGCGAGTTTGCCTGGAAATTACGCTGCGCATTAATCAGATCGACAAGTTCTGTAGTTAAGTTAACGTTTGATTGCTCTAATGCCGAAGAGTTGATTGAGCCAAAAGTACCAGTATTACCTTGTCCAGATATAGGCTCGCCTGAAGTCAGTGATTGTTTCCAAGAGGTATTACCGACTTGCTTTAACCCTTGCGCGTTAGCAAAACGTACCATAGACACTTGGGCTAAATAGGCTGAATCACCATTACTATAGCTTGCTAGTACTTTACCAAAAGCATCGATATCAACACCGGTTAAATTACCAACAGTAGCACCATCTTGACTTAAATTAGTGACATCAAAAGCTGAAGCAAATTGGGTTGGTAAGCGAACGCCAGAAGCATCACGGAAATTAACTACAATATCTCTTGGAAATTGTGCGCCATTTGTTAAATATTCACCATTTACATCATTTAGTACATCTCTCGATAACGTGACTCTGGGAATAGTTGTTGATGTGAAAGGTGCTGATGGTGGATCCGAGGGTAACATAAAGTTACCATTGGCATCGAAAAATATCGAATCGCCTTGGAACACTACATTATCGCCTGCTACTGGGTTAGCACTTGCATTAGTATCACGGCCAACTTCATTAAACATAACGAAGGTTTGCCACTCATTCCATGTTTCATTCGGATCGGTTGCGTCGGCCTTCTCAATTTTACGAAAGTAAGTGGTCACGATATGCGCTTCACCTAAACTGTCATAAACAGTTACAGAAGTAGAATGCGTATAGGTGGCGCGATCACTTGCTCGGAATAAATTTGGATCTCGAGCTTGTGCTACGGTGCGTGAATCCACATTCATCGATAAAAAGACCTGATTGGTAGCACGCGGCGCCCCCGCAGACGTTGGGATAGATATCGGCTGGGTGGTACTCAAGCTTACCGACTGATTCTCCCCAGTAACAGGATCAACAGCAAAGCCTTGTAAAAAATTACCATTATTATCCACAATAAAGTTATCTTTATCGAGTTTAAAAGCGCCCCCTCGAGTGTAGGTCATATCTTGGGAGAACCGATTAGGAGTCAATGCAAAAAAACCCTCACCAGTGATAGCTAAATCCAGCGAATTGTTGGTGAACTGCAAGGATCCTTGGCTAAATTGCTGCGCTACCAACGATGTGGTAGCGCCATCACCCACTTTGGTTCGGCCAGAAGCAAAAATGGAAGTTGCATAAACATCAGCAAACTCTGCTCGTGACTCTTTAAATCCTGTGGTGTTTACGTTTGCAATATTATTTGCTGTAACATCTAAATCTTTTTGTGCTGCGGCCAACCCGCTTAACGCTATATTAAAACTCATAACTTACCTCGCTTACTTAAGTGTAAGAAACTTCTAAAACATCACCTAGTTTAACAGCACCTAAGCCTAATAAATTCAATAGGATGCCTTGACCATTACTGTTCATACTAACACTGCCTACCGGCGTATAAACATTCGCTGGTAAACTGGCCGTGGTTCCATCGTTGTAACTTGCTTCAACTTTTAATTTATAGGTACCCGCTCTAACCCGCTCCGCTAATTCGCCGTTTACACTATCCGCGCTACTTTCGCCAGAAGGCAGATAGCTGCCGTCCCATATAAAGGTATTACGGCCAATACTGGGATTTTGCACGCTAAAACTTTGAATAAGCTCACCGTTTTCATTCTCTATCATCACCCTAAGAGAACTAGCCGGTTTTTCTAGTTCAATAGTGCCACGAGCCAACGCATCACCCGTAAAGACAATTTGATCTGACTTCGTTAGCACACTGCGACCAACCAGAGAAGAAGCCTGCAAAGCCTGATTAGACGTCATACTCTGTGCTAAGCCACTGAAATTATCGTTAAGCTTGGTTATCCCGTCAGCCATCGTAAAGTTTGTCATCTGGGCTATCATTTGATCGTTTTCAACGGGTTTAGTCGGATCCTGAAACGCCAACTGTTGCGTGAGCAACGCAAAAAAATCAGATTGCGTCAAAGCACCATTATTTCTGTCCGGCACTTTATTAGAAGTGTCCCAATACAACCCCTCTAAAGCAGGATTAGCAGGATTCTTATTTATTGTCGTCATAGTTTAATCCTTAAGATCCCTGACCCATACGCAAGGTACGCATCAACATCTGTTTCGCGGCATCCGCTGTTTGCACATTGGTTTCATAAGCACGTGAAGCTGAAATCATATTCGCCATTTCTTCCATAATGTTCACATTAGGCTTATAGACATACCCTTTTTCATCGGCAAGAGGATGATTTGGTGCATACTCCATAGTCGGCGGCGCATCAGACTCGACAATACCCAGTACCGTTACCCCCGTACCGGCATCTTGTTGCCGCTTCGCTTCCGATAACTCTGCTGCGAATACCGGATGTCGACCACGATACACCTGATCTATACTGCTGCTCACGGAATTAGCATTAGCTATATTACTGGCTGTCGTATTCATGCGTACGGATTGTGCTGTCATGCCAGAACCAGCAATATCAAAAACTTTAAATAAGCTCATAGTTATTGTCCTGTGCCAGTGATAGCCTTTTTCAGGCCGCTAATACGACTATTCAAAAACTGTAAACTGGTCTGATATTCAATTGCATTTTGCATCATGGCATTACGCTCACGATGCATATCTACGCTATTGCCATCACCTGTATCGGGCTGGTCTGGATTGCGATATTTCATTTCTTGGCGTACTGCGGTAGAAATAGCAAAATGCCCATTATGCGTTCTGCTAATCGGCTGGGATTGTTTAGATTGGGCGTTGGTTAAGGCTTGTTGAAAATCAAGATCTTTCGCTTTATAGCCTGGAGTATCAGCGTTTGCGATATTTTCTGATAACACTTGGGCGCGGCGATCGCGAACCAGCAACGCCTGTTGGTGTAAGCCAAATGCTTTATCAAAACTGATTGCCATTTTTTTGCCACCTTATGTTGAACTTTCAACCTAAGGATGCAAAGAGCAGGCCAATTTTACATCTAGATTTTTTTACGGTAAATAATGCCCGGGTTACAACGCAGCATCTCAAAATCTTCATTCAGGCTCGACAATGATTCTGATGCGCCTAAAATCAGATAACCTCTACTGTTTAAAGACTGAGCAAATTGACGAATAATCTTGGCTTTCACCTCGGGGGAGAAATAAATCAATACGTTACGGCAAAAAATAATATCAAACTTGCCTAGTAAGGTATAACTGTCTAACAAGTTCAAATGGCGAAAACTGACCTTTTTGCGGACGGGTTCTTTCACGCGCATCATCCCTTTACCGCTGTCTTCAAAGAAACGCGCTCGTCTCTCTGGCGATAACCCTCGCGCTAAGGCTAAACCATCATACTCAGCTCGTTGACAGTGTTCTAACATCGTATTAGAGATATCAGTACCTAACACACTCACGCCACCAGCAAAAGAAGATGGCCGACCTTGTTGGTATTCCATTACCGTCATAGAAATAGAATAAGGCTCTTGACCGGAGGAGCTAGCAGCTGACCAAATTTTGACACTGCGGCAAGTTTTTTCCAACTCTGGCAATAATTGGTTCTTCAGTAACTCATAAGGATAGGTATCTCGAAACCATAAGGTTTCATTAGTCGTCATTGCATCGATAACCGCAGAACGTAATTGCCGTTCAAAAGGGCTCATCGTTTTATTAACTAATTCAGACAGTGTTGCTATGCCAAAACGCTGCATCAGTGGAGCTAAACGACTTTTTACTAAATACTGCTTATTATCACCAAGTACAATACCGCATTGTTGCTCCAAAAAATCTCGGAACTGCTTATACTCGGATTCCTGTAATTGCTTACTCTCCACGAAATATCCTTAGCAATTAATCAACATGTAACCATTTCTGCACAGATTGTGCTAACTCATCTGGATTGAATTTAGCAATAAAATCTTCAGCACCCACTTTTTGTACCATTTGCTGATTGAATACACCACTTAACGAAGTATGCAGAATAACGTGTAATCTTTTTAATTTAGGATCTGCTTTAACTTCCGCGGTTAAGGTGTAGCCATCCATATCCGGCATTTCAATATCAGAAATGAGTAGCCCAACTTTTTCGGTGATTGACTCTTTACACTCTTGGGCCAGTTGCTGCAAATAGACTAAGGCTTCTCTGCCGTTATTAACTAAATGCATTTGCACGCCTAAGGGTTCAAGCGAACGCTTAACCTGATTCCTGGCAACCGCGGAATCATCTGCAATCAGAATGATGCGACCACCCAAATCAGCCGTGATACTCTTGGTGACTGCTGAATCATGAATCATCGTTGGCGAAGGAGAAATTTCTTCTAAAATTTTCTCAACATCGAGAATCTCTACCAGCTCTTTATCTATTTCTGTGACGGCCGTTAAATAACTTTGCTTACCACTGGTGCCTTTTGGCGGTGGCATAATGGCTTCCCAATTCATGTTGATAATGCGTTCAACGGAGCTAACCAGGAAACCTTGAATAGAACGATTGTATTCAGCAATGATAATAAAAGCGGTTGTTAAATCGGCAATAGGCTTACCGCCTGTTGCAAGGCTTAAATCAATCACAGAGATGGTTTGCCCACGTATGTGTGCGATACCACGAACAAATTTATTACGTTTTGGCATAGAAGTAAGACGTGGACATTGTAGCACTTCTCTTACTTTGAAAACGTTTATACCGTAGCGCTGCCGTCCGGCGAGTTTAAAAAGCAGTAACTCGAGCCTATTCTGTCCAACCAATTGTGTTCTTTGATTGACAGAATCCAGAATACTAGACATAAACAGCTCCTTTAATAACCTTTAGGCGTGGTAATTGCATATCAACCATGCAAGCGTCAGAGAACTGGAGTTTAAGACCTTATAATGCATGTTATAACCCTTTACTATTAAAGCATAGCCAAACCATATGAAAAAGTACGAAAATTTTCTTATATATCTCAGCTTAACTGTTTTTTTATGGCTAAGTAACCCTAGCTTTGCCGTCACCAAAACCCCCTATCGGTATACGCCAGAACAGCTCACTGCGCTCGCTAGTGCTTGGGCTAAGAATGAATTATTAACCGATAACACCGAGACTGAGTTAAGCATTACCGCTCTGGATAACAGAATTGGTGAGAAAGAATGCGCTACGGAACTCGTATTTAGTTTGCCGGCAAACCACAATGCCAGACAAACGACGCTGCAAATTAATTGCTCAGCGCCAACGCCGTGGCAGCTATTTCTACCCTTGAGAGTCACTGAATGGCTGGAGCTAGTTGTTGCAAAGCAAAATATAAACCTTGGCACTGTGGTGACTGCTGATATGTTACAAATAGAACGACGAGAAAGACGTTTAGTCAGAGGACATTTCATCCAAGAACCTGCTACTATTATTGGTAGCAGAAGTAGACGCAGTGTTAGTATTGGTCAAATTATCAGCTTACAAGAACTTTGTCTTGTATGCCGTGGTGATGTTGTTACAATACAAATAAGTAACAACGGTTTGTCAGTATCCGCCAGTGGCGTTGCCCAACAAGACGGTTCTTTTGGCGATACGGTTACAGTAAAGAATCAACAATCCGGCCGCAACATACAAACTGAGGTGGTTGGGGTTAATCAGGTTAGGGTAAAATTTTAGCAAATAATGCTAAAGTTTTTTATGTAGCAGCCGTTAACCTAAACATAAGGACTAGGGTTTAGGTGATGAGGTTTTATTATGGCTATAAATATCAATAACCTGCCAAATACTACGCAGGTAAAGGCAGATAAAGCGGATCAGGCGCTACAACGCCAGCAAACGGTAATTCAGCAAAATACCAGCAGTCAGGCTTTACAAAAGCAAGACTCAGTGTCTATTACGCCGCAAGCACAACAGTTTTCCAAGTTACAGGATAAAGCGGCAAATAGCAGCGGTATTGACCAAGAGAAAGTCGACAAGATCAAGCAAGCCATTGCCGATGGTAAATACAAAATCAATGTTGAACTACTCGCTAAACGTATCATGCAATTCGAAGGCGATTTATTCGAACGTAAATGACCGAAATAGAACTGCAGATCCTAACCTTATTAAAACAACAACAAGCGCAATTGGATGCGCTTTTGTTGTTACTGCGCCAAGAATTAGATGTCTTAGTATCACGCGATTATCTTGCCTTAGACACCCTAACCGGTGAAAAAACCAATCTGCTCTCTGAGATAAAAAGTACAGATGATCAACTTGCTACTGCAAGCGGTTTACCTGATTGTCAGCAACAAGCATGGTTTTTGGATTTAGTTAACGCACTTGATGCACGTTTAGAAGAATGTAAAACGCAAACAGCGGTCAATCAGCAAGTGTTAGAACAAAGCCAGTTAACACTAGATAGACTCAAGAATGACATTCTAGCCAGTCGAGGAAAATCGGGTTTAACTTATACTAGCAAAGGAAAACCCGCAATTGAAAATAAAGGCGGCGGCATCAAGGCTTAAGCGGTTTACCTAGAAGAAGTAACGTACGCTTCTCACATTCTGCTTTGGTTGCGTATGTTGTAAAGTTGCATACACCTCAGCAAAATCTAACTCTAACTCAGTGACATACATATCTTCCACCGCGTAGGTTTTTACTACTCTTGCACCTCTGATAAGACCTTGTACTGAGGCTTCTAATACATCATTTTGCGCGACCATCGACCTTAGCGTATTGCTACTGTCAATTCTTTGACCATAAACACGCTCAGCAAGCTCGCGGTAGGCTTCAAGCTTGGAAGCACGCATTGCCATTAGCTTGCGTTGGGTATCACTGCTACCCGGCTGAGCAGAAATCGGCGCGGCGCCTAAAGCAGTGATTACCGGAAAAGTCACCGGTGTTTCTTGTTGATATTCAATATGCCGATCAGCTACTTGGCTACAAGCGCTAACCAAAACGCTCAACAGCAGAATCGAGCCTAATTTTCTCATCGCAATCACCTTTTAAATGAATAATCCCGCATACTTAATTTGCACTGATGCTTTGCTGCATCTCTTTAGAATTCATGAAGCAAAAAGTGCGCCATAGCTGTAATAGCCAACATCGTTTTCGGCATAGTAATTGCTTTAAATGGCTTAGATGTCAGCAATACTCAGTCGCTAGCACTGAGACAATAGCAGCAGGTAGCTTAACCATGAATGTGTGGCAAAAAACAAGGTTCACTGTAGTAACAGGTTTGATGCTTAGCTTAGCAAATATGCTTGCCAGCCAGCCTCTTTATGCCAATTGGTATGAAGCAACTGGTCAAGCAAGAATTGAGCGCGGCGATGTAAACCATGCAAGACGAGCCGCAATTGAAGATGCGCTGCAACGTGCCACCCTATTTGCAGGAGCCAGACTCGAAAGTCAGCAACAAGTCATTCAAGGCATATTACAGCATCATCAGGTAACGCTAAGCAGTTCAGCAGAACTAAAGCAGGTGCAACTCATCTCAGAAACACACAGCAATCAACAAGTATTTATTACCTTAAAAGCACACATAGTTCCGACTGTCAGCAGTTGTAATAATCGCTATCGCAATACCTTACTGCTTACTGATATCCATTTAGCAGCAAGACAGGATGCGATTTATGGCCAACTTTTTCAACTTGGTGAGCACAGTAGTCGGCAGCTAGCAGCGCATTTAAAAGATTTTGCACCTGCGTTACTACTTAAACAGCAATCTCAATCTTTGTTTGCAGAGCAATTAGATCTGGCTGCCGCAGAGCAATTTTTTGAACAAGGCCAGCAATTTATTTTATTAGCGAATATTTATGATTTGTCTTTAGGCAACAAAGCCAGTAAATTCTGGCAGAGTAGCGTGCGTGAACGTTTTTTTGCTTTAGAAGTACAACTTTTTGACACTTTTGAACGCAGAATACGTTTTCAACGTGAATACCGCGCCAGCAGCCACTGGCCAGATCAAGATAAACATACTCCCTCAAGCCATAGTATGGCATTTTGGCAAATGCCTTATGGTCAGAAAATTGATCAAACCCTAAGAGCCGTGGCACTCGACATTCAACAAGAGACACAGTGTCAGCCCTTGCTGGCAGTAATTCAACAAGTCAAGCATCAACAAATACATATTCGACTAGGTAACATCCATGGTTTAACGGTTGGCGATCATATCAGCCTCATTCAAGTGCAACGCGATCCACAGCATGCCAATATCCGGCGGCTGGTGGATAGTCCGGTACAGTTGACCATCACCGAAGTTACCGCAGAGGGTGCTTGGGCAGCCTCGGCTTCACAACAACTAATCAATCACATTCAGGTGGGTGACATTGTCAGTGTCGTGAATCGCTAAAGCATTTAGGTGAAGAGTTCACATAAATGCTTTATTCTGTTAGACTTCTCGCACTTTTGCCCCATAGTTAAATGGATATAACGGCCCCCTCCTAAGGGGCAGTTACAGGTTCGATTCCTGTTGGGGCAGCCATGTTTAACGCACAATGCCTGGGTATAGCGAACTAATCACAAAGTGAGGGATCAGTTGTTGCGAACTGGCTACAACTACCTTAGTGCGGAAGTTAATCACTCTGGCATTAATCATAATGCCTCTTGGCCCAAACACCATAGTACCAGACAACACAAAATCAATTTGTTGTAAGGCATCCAGCTGACTATGATTGCGACTAAAGACAAAATCACCATTAGGCGTAACTTGAATGTCTCGAGTGGTTTTAAAATCTACCACACTGATGCCGAACTGCTGAAACTGATGAATAAAAGCTTCAGCTAATTGATTACCTATGATATTGGTCCGATTGAGCTCGCTGTCTAAATCAACGAAAGAGGCAACCGCAACGCGGGCATCGCTTGGGAAATGATGAAAAGTTTCGACTAATTGCATGGCCATTTGTGCCACATAATCGTTAAGCTGTTTATTTGACTGTAAGCTGGTTACGTATTGATAAGGCACTGCCCAGCCATATTGGCGGCTGGCTGGATTTACCGTAGTGCTGGGTAGTGGCGTAACCACATCTTGTTGCACATGGTCGTGATGATGACGGCGTATTTCAGTAGCACAATTCCCGCTGCTATCACAACGGGTGTAGGCATCTTCTACGCGATGATGGCTATAACACCCGGTCAATAATGTTACTAAGCCAAGCCATAGCACATTCTTTCTTATCATGGAGGTCTCCTTAAAGCTCACATAGCTGTAATCTATGTTAGCTCTATTTCGACCTCATACTAAATTTCTTTAATAATCTTTCAAAACACTAACCTTGCTTCAGTTTTAAGCTGGCATCGTTATGCTGTTGCAAAATCGCATTGTACACCGCTGCTGGAACAAAGGTTCTTGCCGCAGAGATCACTCTTTTATTATCAATTTGAATTAAGCGCGCATTCAACATGATCCCCGCCTGATGATAAGTCGCAGTGCCCGTAACGACATACTTAATTGGTAACTCGGCCGAGAGCTCATTAAAATCTCGACTTAATACAAAGTCACCTTTTTCAGTCACACGAATATAATCGGTTACTTTAAAATCCAATACGGGTACACCAAATAAATGCAAATCATAAATAATGGCTTCACTTAAATGATTGGTAAATACCGAGCCCTGTTGTAAATCGGTATCAATAAAGGCTAAATCCGTCACGGCAACCATGGCTTGCTCTTCCACCCGATGATGGTTGGCCATAAGCTCATGCACTAAATTTCGAGCATACTGGTCTAGGGTAACCACCGGTGTATGACGATAATGCTGCGTCACCGAAGCGGGAGAAAAGGCTTGTTGGTTATTAATGCGCTCTTCTCTTGCTAGCTCTCCGCGCATGCTGACGGCATTCTCAGGAACAACTTTTGCTGTTTTATTAACGGGCTGCACGCAAGCCGTCAACGCCAGCAATAATATAGAACTGGTGAAATACACTTTCATTGCCGCTCTCCGATTCGATCACTACGGTAAAAATAATTGCCACGGGTGCGCATTTTTTCTGCACTCCAAAGTACATTATCTGGAACATAATCCGTTGCTGCTGCCAGCACCTGCTGGTTCACTATATCGATAAGTCTGACGTTCACAATAAAGCCATCTTCCTGGGCACTGTAGGTACCACTGAGTAACAGCCTGGCATGGTGTTGTTGTTTTAGTTCTGTCAACTGCCGAGATAAGGCTTGCTCGTGATCGTCTTGCAGTAATACCTCACGTCTTAACCGAATATCGACTGCGGCGTAACCTCGCTGCACCGCTTCAGTTAGCATGCTCTCTGCCAGTTGATTCGCGAGCTCAATCTCGTGCGCACTCAATTTAGCTAAACTTAAAGGCCTTATCGGTAAAAAGCTCGTTACGGCTAACTCAGCCTGTTTAGCATGCTGGCGATCTGCTAACTCATTAAACAGCTGATGAGCTAATCGTTCAGTGTAAAACCCCAGCGATTGAGGACTTAATCCTACGGCAGAGACTTGCCGCACTGGCAGGGTAACGGTTTCATCCGGCTCATTAAAATAAGCACAACCACCTAGCAGCACTAACATCACGCCGGCTAATGGATATCTCATAACCACCTCATTCTGGTTGTTATACTTGTTCTGCAGTAGACGCACCAAGTAACAGGCGCGCCACTTTTCATTTTACGATATAGAGCAGCAAGCAAAAACTACGCCAGAAATAAGGCTGATTTATTGACTACACACTGAAAGGATAATGAATTGCAGGATGGCTTTGATAACCCTCAACCTTAAAGTCATCCACACTGACCCAGCTTTCAATATCGGCGAGCGTCTTGATTTCTGGATTGATGTGTAATGTAGGTGATGGGTAAGGCTGACGTTGGATCTGCAGTTTCATCAGCTCAAGTTGATTCTCATAAATGTGCGCATTGGCGATTTTATGAAATACCTTGCCGGCTTTGTGCCCCGTTATTTGAGCAACCAATGCGAGCAAGACAAAACACTGAACTTGATTGAAATTCAAGCCCAAAGGGACATCACAACTACGCTGATAAGAAGTAAGGTATAAAGTATTGCCTAACAAACTAAAAGTATGGGTGTGCATGCACGGCCGTAAACAGCCCAATTCAAACTCGCCGGGGTTGTAAAATGTCAAAATTTCGCCACGGTCATCAATACCCTTGCTTAAATTCGCCACTAACTTCGCTAATTGATCGAGCTTGCTACCATCAGGTCTCTGCCAACCACGTCCCTGCACACCATAAACTCGCCCCATATCATCTTCACCTTTACGGTGTGGGTTATTCAGCCAAGCTGCGTTTTCGTTAGCATTGGCATTCCAGGTGTTACAGCCTATGGCACGAAATTGTGCCGCATTGTCATAACCACGCAAGTACCCTAGCAGTTCAGCAATAGCGGCTTTGTAGTAGCTCTTGCGTGTGGTTAACAACGGAAACTCATTAGCGGCGACATCATACTGCAAATCGGCATTAATCACCGTCAAACAGCGGGTACCGGTGCGGGCATTATTCACCCACACCCCTTCCTCAATAATGCGCTGGCAAAGTTGTAAATATTGATTCATTTTGAAACTCCAGCCTGTTTAGCATACGTCGTCTGTTTGGACTGTTTAACCGCAAAAATGACAATGGCTAAACCGGCAACGATCATGGGTAAGCACAGCCACTGCCCCATCGTCATACCCAAAGATAACACGCCTAGATGCGCATCCGGTTCACGGAAAAACTCTACGGTAAAACGTGCCACACCATAACCGATCAGAAATACGCCACCGACCACACCTGTCGCAGGCTGCATCCTGCGCACCAGCATGATCACGACAAAAAGCAATAGGCCTTCTAACGCAACATGATAAAGCTGTGAAGGATGACGCCCAATATTACCGCCAGAAGGAAACACCATGGCCCAAGGCACATCCGTTGCTCTGCCCCAAAGCTCACCATTGATAAAGTTACCTATTCTGCCAGCGGCTAGCCCCAGCGGCACGAGAGGCGCAACAAAGTCGCCTAAAGCAAGGTAGGTTTTATGATATTTATGGGAAAAAATGGCCATAGCGATTAACACCCCTATTAAGCCACCATGGAAAGACATCCCCCCTTCCCAAACGCGAATCATATAAAGTGGGTCTTGTAATACCTGACCAAAATTATAAAACAGGATATAGCCTAAACGCCCGCCCAAGAACACGCCGAGAAAACCATAAAAAAGTAAATCACTCACTTGCTCACTAGTCCAGCCAGAGCCAGACTTAGCCGCAGCGCGTTGCGCCAGCCAATACGCTAAACCAAACGCGACCAGATACATCATGCCGTACCAATGAATTTTAATCAGGCCAAGATCGAGCATGACCGGATCAATATTTGGAAAAGGAATGGGCGAACTTGACATAATAATCCTTACTGCATTTACACGCCCTTGGTGGGTCGCGAAGAATACTTATTTAAATGAACTAAGAAACGCGTGACGGTGGTTTTGCAACTTAAGCACGTAGTTGTGTTAACAAGTGTTTATGCTCCAAGAAACGCTGCACTTGCAGCCGCACTTGCTTAGGCGAATGACAACAAAGTACTTCTGGTAACAATAATTCTAGATCCGCTAATTCCA
>CAZNXI010000007.1:0-2379 GCA_964577005.1 uncultured Rheinheimera sp. | reverse complement strand
ACCCGCCGTAACAACCATTTTATTCGTGCTAAATTGCTGCTATTCATACTAAAACGACGAAAACCCATTGCTGCAAGTAATAACACGCCCGCCGGCTCCCCTCCAAGCTCACCACAAATACTGATTGGAAAC
The DNA here is from genome assembly GCA_964577005.1 of uncultured Rheinheimera sp. Classification (GTDB taxonomy): domain Bacteria; phylum Pseudomonadota; class Gammaproteobacteria; order Enterobacterales; family Alteromonadaceae; genus Alishewanella. The sequence goes on along the minus strand of CAZNXI010000007.1, from coordinate 2,247 downwards.
TCTAGGGCTTTGGCTTGCTGTCCCAATTGATTCAAGGCTCTTAATACCGCTGGATGTAACGCATCATAAAGATTGGCTACCCTAGCGTTATTGCGATCTACCGCCAATAAATATTGAGTCAAATCGTTGGTGCCTACCGAACAAAAATCGACCTTCGCCGCTAATTCTGGCAACAGATATAATACGGACGGCACCTCAATCATCACCCCCACTTTTGGTTTTGATAAAGCAATACCCAGTTCATCACTCACTTCAAAACACGCTTGTTTAATTAAGCGAATGGCTTCATCCACTTCAGCAAGATCAGAGACCATCGGTAACAGAATATGCAGATTTTGATGATGAGTATTAGCCCGAATCATCGCCCTGATCTGCACTAAAAAAATCTCAGGATGATCTAAGGTTAAACGAATACCGCGCCAACCTAAAAACGGATTCTCTTCAATAATACTAAAATAGGGTAAAGCCTTATCGCCCCCAACATCCAGCGTCCGCATAACAACAGGTTTTTCCGGGTAGCTGGCTAATACTTTTTCGTATAACTCAACTTGCTCTTGTTCAGTAGGGAATTGGTTACGAATAATAAAGGGAAACTCGGTACGGTATAAACCGACACCATCGGTAAACTGCGCATTGGCATACTCCAGCTCAACCGCAAGGCCAGAGTTAACCATAAATTTAAAACGCTCACCACATTGCGACTCAGAAGGTAAACCAATCTCTTGTTGATATTGCGCGTTAAGGGCAACATCCTCACGAATTAGACGCTGGTATTCATTACAAATACTTTCAGACGGCGATAATAAAATATGTCCCTGATAACCATCAACAATGACTCGTTGCTCGTGCCAGTGCAATAACGGCAGTTCATTCACGCCCATAACCGCAGGTATGCCTAACGCCCTAGCCATTATTGCTGCATGAGAATTAACGGAGCCTCGAAGTGATACCACCGCAACCAACTGCTCTCTTGGTACTTCGGCTAACATCGTAGCGGTAACTTCGTCGGCCACTAACACGACTTTTTCAGGTAATTTGGCTCGACGTTGTTCAGTATCTAATAAATGATTTAAAACACGCTGTCCCAAATCACGAATATCCAAACCGCGCTCACGCAGGTAAGGATCATCCATATCATCAAACTGTCTGGCAAAACGCTCTACCACGCGTTTTAACGCACTTTTAGCACACCAGCCCTCGGCAATTTGCTGTTCGATTTCTCGGCCTAAACTCGCGGCATCCAACAGTTGGTGATAAACATCAAAAATGGCTAGCGCATCAGCAGGTAAATGACTGGACATCCGTTCAGCCAGACGATTAAATTCTGCTTTGGTTATTTTGACTGCACGATAGAACAACGCCAGTTCTTTTTCTGGATCATCAGAACGTTTTAAAGAAATAGCAGAAAAATCACTCGCGGGCTCTGTAACATAGGCTTCACCTATTGCCATACCCGGCGAGCCTGGCAACCCCTGAAGTTGCGTGGCTTGTTGCAGTAGCGTTGAACTACGGCTAGCGGCATCTCGCATTTCTGCATTAGCAAGAACGGAAGCAAGTTGCACACCGAGTGTCACTAGAAAGGATTCTTCATCCTCATTAAACACCCGCTCAGCAGCCTGTTGAATGGTTAACACGCCCAACACTTTACGATGATGGATGATCGGGCATCCCAAAAAAGCGGAAAAGTTATCTTCGCTGACTTCAGGAGTGACTTTAAAACGCGGGTGTAAGTGGGCTTGCGCAAGGTTTATGGGCTCTTCACGCTGGCCAACCCAGCCGATAAGGCCCTCTGAAAAACCAATAGCAACTTCGCCGACTGCGTCTTGGTTTAGGCCATCGGTTGCCATTAACATAAAATGTTGTTGCTGGTAATCGGCTAAATATACTGAACAGCATTCCGTGGCTAAGGCCTGCTTTACGCTACTCACGAGGCCAGAAAGAGCTTTGTTAAGTATCGGCTCTTGTGCCACATCCTGAACAATACGCCTTAACTGGCCTAGCATAGTAACCCCATTGCTCTTAATGGTATTGCCCTTACGACTAAAAGCCGTACTTCACAGTATGGCTTTTAGCAGATTAACGTGTTTTGTTTACGTTCTACGTTTATTTGTTACGTCTCGGCGGACAAACGGCAAAGCGACCGGAGCGAATTCTTTCATAACCTTGCGATAAACTTCTCTTTTAAAAGAAACAACCTGTCTTACCGGATACCAATAACTGACCCAACGCCAACCATCAAATTCCGGA
>CAZNXI010000006.1:37903-45273 GCA_964577005.1 uncultured Rheinheimera sp. | reverse complement strand
ATAAACCCAAATCCTTTGGCATTATTGAACCATTTTACTTTACCGGTAGCCATACTACTTACTTCCTTCTCTAAGTTAGCTATATTCTGTATGCTAGTGATGTACTAGTGTTGGAGTTTCTATCACTCCAATATCTAATGTAGATAATTTGTACAGACAGTCAAGTTTTTTGCTGAAATTAAGCTGAAAACTTTACGCAATTTTAATAAAAGCGCCTTTGCTGGATGGCGCAAGCATGGCTATAGTTGATATATGAGCGGTTTTAATAATCCTAACGTACATAATGATGATCTTGCTGAACTCACTAGGCAGCGGCTGGCACCGCCTCCCATGTACAAGGTGATTTTGCATAATGATGATTTCACCCCGATGGATTTTGTTATAGATGTTTTAGCCCGATTTTTTAATATGCAATATGAGCGGGCAACAGTAGTGATGCTGAAGGTACATTACGAGGGTAGTGCCGTGTGCGGCGTTTATACGGCAGAAATTGCTGAAACCAAGGTACAGCAAGTGACTCAGTATGCGAAAGAGCATCAGCATCCGCTGCTTTGTTCCATGGAGCGTGCTTAAGCAAGCAAAGGATAGCCGACAGTCGTCGGTGTAGTAACTAACTCAGGTGGATTAGGAGTGGTATATGTTGAATAAAGATCTTGAGTTAACCCTGAATGTCGCATTCAGATTTGCGCGTGACCGCCGGCATGAGTTTATGACCGTAGAGCACCTGTTATTAGCCTTATTAGATAACCCTGCTGCAGGTGCAGCACTGAAATCGTGTGGCGCTAACATTGAACAGCTGCGGCAGGAGCTGGGCAGTTTTATTGATTCGACGACACCGATACTGCCTGAGGGCGATTTAGAACGTGATACTCAGCCTACATTGGGCTTTCAACGGGTTCTGCAACGGGCAGTATTTCACGTCCAGTCCTCCGGTAAGGCTGAGGTAACCGGTGCTAATGTGTTGGTCGCTATCTTTTCAGAGCAAGAATCGCAAGCGGTCTACTTGCTGAAAAAAGCCGATATTACTCGACTGGATGTTGTGAACTATATCTCGCACGGCATTACCAAAACTGAAAAATTAGATCAGCATGACGAACAACAGCAGGAAGAATTAGCCGAAACAGGACAGGAAGAGCATCGTTACCTGGAAACTTTTACCGCTAATTTAAATGTACAGGCAAAAAATGGCCTGATTGATCCGCTTATTGGCCGTGATGCAGAAGTTGAGCGGGCAGTACAGGTATTGTGTCGCCGGAAAAAAAATAACCCTTTATTGGTCGGTGAGGCTGGTGTGGGTAAAACGGCGATTGCCGAGGGACTCGCTTGGCGTATTGTGCAGCAACAAGTGCCGGAAGTGATTGCCGATGCAACGATTTATTCGTTAGATATGGGAGCCTTGCTGGCAGGTACTAAGTATCGTGGTGATTTTGAGAAACGCTTAAAATCCCTACTTAAAGAAGTCGAAAACGAGAAAAATGCCATCTTGTTTATTGATGAGATCCATACGGTGATTGGTGCAGGTGCGGCTTCAGGTGGGGTTATGGATGCGTCTAACCTGATCAAACCGCTGTTATCCAGCGGCCGATTACGTTGTATGGGCTCTACCACTTACCAAGAATTTAAGTCAATTTTTGAAAAAGACACTGCGTTAGTGCGCCGTTTCCAAAAAATTGATGTGTTGGAGCCAAGTGTTGAAGATACCACCCGTATTCTTGTGGGGTTAAAAGAACGCTACGAGCAACATCACAATGTTAAATACACACAGAAAGCTTTGCGTGCTGCAGCGGAGTTGTCGGCGAAGTACATTAATGAGCGGCATCTACCCGATAAGGCCATTGATGTAATTGATGAAGCAGGAGCTTCGCAACGCTTGTTACCGGCATCAAAACGTAAGAAAACTATCAATGTGTCGGAAATTGAGCAAGTGATTGCCAAGATGGCGCGTATTCCGGAGAAATCAGTATCGGCTTCAGACAAAGATGTGCTGGCTAACTTGGATCGTAATCTTAAGCTGGTGGTATTTGGACAGAATGAGCCTATCGATGTGTTAACGGCCGCTATACGGTTATCCCGCTCGGGTTTAGGCAATGAAGAGAAACCTATTGGGAATTTCTTATTTGCTGGGCCAACTGGTGTGGGTAAAACGGAAGTGACTAAACAGCTGGCAAAAGTGATGGGCGTTGAGCTGCTACGGTTTGATATGTCAGAGTATATGGAGCGTCATGCGGTAAGTCGGTTAATCGGCGCACCACCGGGTTATGTTGGGTTTGAACAAGGCGGGATGTTGACCGACGCGGTCTCTAAACATCCTTACTCGGTGGTATTGTTAGATGAAATAGAGAAAGCGCATTCTGATATTTACAATATTCTGTTACAGGTCATGGATCACGGCACTCTGACTGATAACAATGGTCGGAAAATCGATTTCCGTAACGTTGTGTTGGTGATGACCACCAACGCTGGGGTACAGGAAACCATACGTAAATCCATTGGTTTTAAACAGCAAGACCATAGCCATGATGCGCTGGCCGAAATTAATAAAACCTTTAGCCCAGAGTTTCGTAATCGCTTAGACGGCATTATCTGGTTTAAACATTTAGACCAAGAGATTATTTTGCAAATTGTGGATAAATTTATTTGTGATTTGCAGGTCCAGTTAGATAAAAAGCAAGTGTCGTTAGAGTTAAGCAGTGACGCTCGCCAGTGGTTAGCTGAAAAAGGGTATGATCATGCGATGGGTGCTCGGCCTATGGCAAGGGTCATTCAAGAACATCTGAAAAAACCGTTAGCAAACGAAATTTTGTTTGGCGCTTTAGTGGCAGGGGGGGAAGTGAAAGTCAGCTTACAAGACAATGCATTACAGTTTGAGTATCAGTCTGCAAAAGCCATGATTAATGCTTAATACTGAATTGCGTTAAATGCAGAAACCCGGCGATTGCCGGGTTTGCCAGTTAAGTCAGCGCTAGCGCAGGACTGTCGGGCTGAAACTTAACGCTGGCGGAATACGATACGGCCTTTAGTCAGATCGTAAGGTGTCAATTCAACAGTCACTTTGTCGCCTGTTAAAATGCGGATATAGTTTTTACGCATTTTGCCAGAGATATGCGCGATAACAACATGACCATTTTCAAGTTCAACTTTGAACATCGTATTTGGCAGGGTATCCAAGATGGTACCTTGCATTTCAATTACATCTTCTTTCGCCATTCAGCGTACTCGCCTCTATAAAATTGGGTGCCTTCGGAAAAACAGCGCAGATTGTGCCGAAATACCGTCGATAAGTAAAGCAGCAAGCGCTTTTTTAAGCAAATGAATGCCAATATCCATCAAAAAAACGTTGGTGCGGCATAAATTCGGTTTTATAAGCCATTTTTCGACAGCCATTGACCTGATAACCGAGATAAACAAATTGTCGATTTAACGCTTTGGCTTCAGCCAATAAATACAGCACGGCTAATTTTCCCGGTGAAAAACTCGCGGCTGTTGGAGCGAAAAAAGTGTAAACCGCAGAATAACTGTTTGCTAAGTCATCAATAATACTAACCGCCATCAACTGGTCTGCTTGATACAGTTTTAATAAGCGAATAGGCTGCCAACTCGAGTGAATGAGTGAATCTAATTGCTCGGTCGTTGCTGGGTACATACTGCCATCGGCATGTTTAAAAGCAATATAACGGTTAAATAAGGCAAAGAGGCTTTGATACTCATCGGCAGTGACCGCGCTAGCCGTTAGCTGATAGCGCCAATTTGCGCGGGCGGCTTTGTTTAAAATACGGCGCTGTGCCGACGATGCGGTAAATTGTGCCACTGGGATGCGTAATGATTGACAGGCATTACAGCTAGGGCAATGTGGTCGATAAATTTGATTACCACTTCGCCGAAAGTTATAAGCTATAAGTTGTTGATACAACTGATGGTCTAATGGAATAGGATCGATTAACACCGCCAGTTGTTCTTGTTGCTCAGGTAAGTAGCTACAAGAGGCCGCAGGGGTAATACCAAATTGGAGTGGTGTGTTAGTCATCTAAGCCTATTCATGCTGTGGGTGACAAGGTAAGCTGTTGTGGCAGCCAATGCCCAGCAGGTGCGGCTTGGTTAGATAATTGCCGCAGTAATTTTAAGTAATCAGGCCTTGGCATGGTAATAGCGCCTAACTGCAGTAAGAAGCGATTAGGCAGCTGACAATCGATCCAGCCCTCGGCATACTGTTGTAAGTGTTGCTGCAAGGCAATCAGCGCGAACTTAGCGCCATTATCAATGCGGTTAAACATCGACTCGCCACAAAATAACTGACCCAGTTGTATACCATATAAACCCGCAACCAAGAATTCTTCTTGCCAGATTTCAATGCTATGCGCTAAGCCAAGCTGATGTAAACGTAAATATGCTTGCTGCATTGGCGGTAAGATCCAAGTTTCTGCTTGGCTGGGTCTGGGGGCGGCGCATTGGCGAATTACCCCCGCAAAATCATGATTTAGCGTGACCTGATAAGCGCCTTTTTGCCATTGTTTACGTAAAGTGCGATTAAGCATTAAGGTTTGCGGTGGGAAAACAGCGCGTGTTGCGGGGCTCCACCAAAGAAGGGGATCTCCGGCGGAAAACCAAGGAAAGATACCTGAGCGATAGGCTAGCTCAAGCCGTGCGGGCGATAAATCACCGCCCATGGCCAGCAAACCATCCGGATCAGTCATGGCTTGACTGACCGGAGGAAAACTCAATGGCTCTGGCAGCAGCTCAGGTAAATAGATAGGCATAGTTGCCGTTATTTCGCGAGCGCATCCAAGTAGCGCTCAGCATCCAGTGCAGCCATACAGCCAGATCCAGCAGAGGTAATTGCCTGACGGTAGATATGATCAGCAACATCGCCTGCAGCGAACACGCCAGCAATACTGGTTTGGGTAGCGTTGCCTTCGGTGCCACTTTGTATTTTCAAGTAGCCACCATTCATCTCTAACTGACCCGCAAAAATATCGGTATTCGGTTTATGGCCGATAGCAATAAATACGCCTTGTAAAGCCACCTCTTCTGCGGCTAAACCTTGTGTTGATTTTAAGCGCACACCGGTTACGCCCATCTCATCGCCCAGCACTTCTTCTAGCTCACGGTGCGTGTGGAGGATAATATTCCCGCTGGCGACTTTCGCCATTAAACGGTCGATTAAAATTTTCTCGGCTTTAAAGGTATCGCGACGGTGCACTAAATGCACTTCAGCAGCAATATTTGACAAGTACAGCGCTTCTTCTACTGCCGTATTACCGCCGCCGACAACTGCCACTTTTTGATTGCGATAGAAAAAGCCGTCACAGGTCGCACAGGCCGATACACCACGGCCGCTATACGCTTGCTCAGACGGTAAGCCCAAATACTTAGCTGAAGCGCCAGTAGCAATGATTAAGGCGTCGCAGCTATACTGACCATTATCACCGGTTAAGATGAAAGGACGCTGTTGTAAATTGACAGTATGGATATGATCAAACACGATTTCAGTGTTAAAGGCTTCGGCATGGGCTTGCATCCGCTCCATCAACCCCGGGCCGGTTAAGCCATGGGCATCACCCGGCCAGTTTTCGACTTCCGTAGTGGTGGTTAACTGACCGCCTTGCTGCATACCGGTGAGTAATACCGGGGTTAAGTTCGCGCGGGCAGCGTAGACTGCAGCCGTGTAGCCGGCAGGGCCTGAGCCTAAAATAAGTAATTTACTGTGTTTGATCTCTGACATCAGAGGACTCCAAAGTTAACATAAAAAGTAATCAGTACGGTTCTGGCAGCGCTATTTAGGCTTGCCTTGTACTTTGGTTATGTGCCGATTCTACGTAAAGCTTGGCGAAAGCGAAAGCCTATACCAAGGATATGCGGGCGTTTTGCTGTAAATAAAGACGAACAACCGCTTAAATCTCTCACGCTAGCTGGGTTGTCAGGGAAAAGCTGGTAAGATGAGCGGGTTATCTTTTAAAACAGCATGGTCAAATGAGTCATTACAGTCGGTTAGAAGAAAAGTTTCATACCTATAGTCATGGTTTTGGTGCCGTGCTGGCGCTGTTGGGTACTGTTTTACTGTTGCAGCATACGGTTGCAGGCGATCCTTGGCAGCTAACCGCAGCAATACTGTATGGCTTTTCGCTGGTGCTGCTGTATAGCAGCTCAAGCTTGTATCATTTTTTTGAAAACCCACAACTAAAGTTCCGTTTAAGGCAATTAGATCATGCCGCAATCTTTATTTTAATTGCCGGCACTTATACGCCTTTTACCTTAGTCAGTTTGCGAGGGCATTGGGGGATTCCACTGTTCAGTCTAGTGTGGACCCTTGCTATTGCAGGTGTACTGTTAGAGTGTTTAAGTGGCATGAAATATAAAAAGTTGTCACTGGGGTTATATCTGGGATTGGGTTGGATAGTGTTAATTGCCATTAAACCCATGTTAGATCAGCTAGCGCCAGGTGCGTTACTATTATTATTGGCAGGTGGCTTAAGTTATTCTTTTGGCGTAATTTTTTATGTCTGGAAAAGCCTCTATATGCACCATCTTATTTGGCATTTATTTGTGTTAGGCGGCAGTGTATTACACTTTTTGGCCGTGTATTGGTATGTGTTGCCGGCACCGGCAGCAGTAGCATCGCTATAAGCAAGTGCTGCCCAGTTAATGTACTATCGCTAAGTATCTAGTTCACACCCCGAGGCGTGTGTTAAAGAACAGAAAATGAGGAAAGCATGCCGTTATTAGTTGTTATTGGCTATGTTTGGCCAGAACCTGCATCCTCCGCAGCAGGCAGCCGAATGCTGAGTTTAATCAACCTATTTCAGCAGCAAGGTTATCAGGTGATTTTTGCCAGTGCGGCAGAGCAAAATCCACATCGGTTTGATTTACCCAGCATGGGTGTAATGGAACAGCGTATTGCCCTGAATTGTGATAGCTTTCAACAATGGCTTAAGCCGTTATCGCCGCAAGTTGTGATGTTTGATCGTTTTATGTTAGAAGAACAGTTTGGCTGGCGTGTAGCAGAAGCTTGTCCAGAGGCATTACGTATTTTGGATATGGAAGATGTGCATGCACTGCGCCATGCTCGGCATGAAGCGGTTAAAGCAGAAAGCGAGCTTGTCGCTAAAATGGTAAGCGCTGAGCGGCTAAATAACGATTTAGCCTATCGCGAAGTGGCGGCCATTTATCGTTGTGATCTGACCTTAGTTATTTCTCGTTACGAAATGCAGCTATTGCAGCAGCATTACAACATTCCAGCTCACTTGCTGTGTTATTGCCCCTTTTGGCAAGCTGGGCCCTATGCGCAGGTGCCTGACTTTGCTGACCGTGCCCAGTTTATTAGCATAGGTAATTTTCGGCATGCACCGAATTGGCAGGCTGTCTTATGGCTAAAG
>CAZNXI010000006.1:13253-37893 GCA_964577005.1 uncultured Rheinheimera sp. | reverse complement strand
AGCAGCAAATTTGGCCGTTGATCCGCAAACAACTTCCCAAGGCTGAGCTGCATATTTATGGTGCTTATCCGCCGCCCAAAGCCACAGCACTGCATAATGCCCGTGACGGTTTTTTAGTCAAAGGCTGGGCCGAAGATGCGGTAGCCGTCATGCAGCAAGCCAGGCTTTGTCTAGCCCCCTTGCAGTTTGGTGCAGGTTTAAAAGGCAAGCTGTTAGAGGCCATGCAATGCGGTACGCCGAGCATTACGACAAGTGTCGGTGCTGAAGGCATGGCGCTTAGCGATCAGCCATCCACCTGGGCTGGGGTCATTGCTGATAACGCCGAAGCCTTTGCCACAGCAGCCTGTGCGTTATATCAGGATGATGTTATTTGGCAAGAAGCGCAGCAGCAAGGCTACCGCATTTTAACGGAATGCTTTAGCGAAGATCAGGCTAAGCAGGTGTGGCAGCAGTTACAGCAATTATTAGACGAGAGCGACACAGCGCGAAGTGCACGACGGCACACGAATTTTACCGGTCAGATGTTACAATCGCATGCGTATCGTAGCACCCGTTATATGGGGCAGTGGATTGCCGCCAAAAATAGGAATAATCATGATTGAACGCAAGCAACTTGTTAACTTTATTGATGAAACCCTTAATAGCGCCCGAATTAAAGATTATTGCCCTAATGGCTTGCAGGTTGAGGGCAAAGCTCAGATCCATACTATTGTTACTGGGGTAACAGCCAGCCAAGCCCTGTTAGAACAAGCGGTAGCGTTAAAAGCGGATGCCGTTTTGGTACATCATGGTTATTTTTGGAAAAACGAAGCCATGCCGGTCGTCGGCATGAAAAAACGCCGCTTAGCGCTGTTGCTGCAACATGATATTAATTTGTTGGCTTATCATTTGCCGTTGGATGTGCATGCTGAGCTTGGTAATAATGCCCAGCTGGGTAACCTCTTAGGTGTACAACAAGCAGAGCCGGTGCAAACTGCAGAGCCGTTAGGTGTGCTGCAGCAAGGTCATTTAGCTGAGGCTACACCCTTAGCGGCGATTGCTGAGCGCTTAGGACAAACGCTGGGCCGTGAGGTACTGGTAGAAGATGCAGGTATTGGGTTAGTGCAGAAGATTGCTTGGTGCACCGGTGGTGGTCAGGGCTATATCGAACAAGCGGCGGCAGCAGGAGCGCAATTATTTGTTACGGGCGAAGTGTCTGAGCAAACCATCCATGTCGCCCGGGAGCTGGGCATTCATTTTATTGCCGCTGGGCATCATGCGACTGAGCGCTATGGTATTAAAGCTCTGGGTGAATATTTAGCGGCCGAGTTAGGGCTTGAGGTACACTTTGTTGATATTGCCAATCCGGCTTAGTGCGTTAGTCATTTTTAGTGTTGAGATCTTAAATGCGTGATGGTGTAACTGATCGTAATTTTGATAATTTAGCGGGGCGTTTCTCGCAAAATATTTACCATACCACTAAGGGTAAAATCCGTCAGGCCGTTTTGATGCGTGATTTATTGGAATTGCCCTTACTTGGCCAGCCCTGTCAGATCTTAGATGTTGGCGGTGGGCAGGGACAAATTGCGCTAAAGCTCGCTGCCTTAGGTCATCAACTTTGCTTAACCGATATTTCAAGCGATATGCTGCAAATAGCGCAGCAGCAAGCGGCTGAGCTAGGACTAACAGACCAGCTGCAAGTGATACATAGCCCATTACAGCAATTACAGCAGGTACTACAAGACAAACAATATCCGCTGGTGTTATGTCATGCCGTTTTGGAATGGCTAGCTAACCCAGCCGACGCTATCCATGCGTTAACGCAATGGGTCGCGCCTGGTGGTATCTTATCGCTGATGTTTTACAACAAGGATGCTCATCGTTTTAGTAATATTCTCTACGGCAACTTTGATTACGTAAAAGCTGACATGCGCGTGAAAAAGCCCGTCAGGTTAAACCCGCAGCAGCCTCTAGTCAGTGCTGATGTTCAGGCGTGGTGCCAACAAGCCGGTTTCACGTTATTGGCTAAAACCGGTGTACGTTGTTTCCATGATTATTTACGGGATCGCACCCAGCAACAAAGCCACTATCAAGAGCTAGAGGCGCTGGAACTACAATACAACCGGCAAGAGCCCTATGCATCGCTTGGGCGTTATACACATTTTTTATTAAGGCTAGAAAAAACGTAAAAAAATGGCTGCCGAGGCAGCCAAAGCAAATGTTGCAGAGTGCTTAGTACTAACCATTTAAAGTAGTAAGCTATTAGATAGTAGTACGCAAGTGGCGAGAACGCGATGCGACATAGTGTCGCACCTGCGTTATTTTAACAGTTAATCAAACTCAAACTTATAAAGCAGGTCTACCGCATTGTCCATGCCAGACACGGCTTCCAGAAATAAGCTGCGCATCAATCTATAGCGAAGGGTGAATTGACCAATCGGTTGAAAAATACCAATGCCATATTTTAGTTGTAAATCTCGGGTCAGGTAGCCACTGACCGTCACTTGCGAGTTATTGCCAGCACCTTCTGTATCAAGCGTTAATTCACGCAGCCCAAAAGCCTCACCGATCTCGCCAACCAGGCGGCCGCTAGAGGCAAGGCTCATGCCAATCAGGCTTGTGGTCACGCTATTTGCTGCGTTACCCGATTCACTGTCTAAATCTCGCCCCATGATCAGGTAAGACAGGGCATTGGCCTGTGGCTTGGATGGCTCGGAAAAGATACTGATAATAGGCTCATCAGCTGGGCCGTTTACTCGGATCCCAGCAATAACATCATCTTCCATATTGGCTGGGTTACGAATGGCTTCCACATTTAAGAAAGGTTGATCTGCTGGGCCACTAAAGGTCATTTTGCCTTGCCGAATTAACAAATCCTGACCATAAGCACGGAAGGTACCTTCTTGTAATCTCACTTCACCACGTACTGTTGGGTTAAACTGTTGTTGCTGCACAAACAACTCGCCATTTAGTCGGGTTTTTAAACCAAAAGCGGCTAGCTTAACCTGTTGTCCTAACTGCACTCTGATATCCGTCTCAAGCGCATAGAGGGTGACGGGATCCTCACGCACCGGTTCCAGTGTTGAGTTAAGTAAAATATGGTCTGCTGAGAGACCGATCGCATTTTGTGGCAGACTATCAATGGTGATGTCTGCACGAGGGATCTCCACAATGCCGGTTATACGGCTAATACCGGGTTGGGCATGGATATGCAAGTTGGGCTTCACAAAAAGTGTGGCTTGGGGGATTTGTAGCTTAAGTTGATCCCCAGTTAGTTGCAGAGCAGCCTGCCAATTTGCAAGATCTTGCCAATCCGCTTGGCCGCTTAGATCGATAGCGCCATCCGGTGTTTTCAGTTTACCGGTTAAGCGTGCTTGTTCGCCTTGAAATGTCAGCCTAACATCTGCGTGTTCAATATCTGTCGGGGCTAATTTGCCTGTTACCTTTAAAGAATCAAGATTAATACTGCCTTGCAGTTTAGGCTGGTCCAGAGTGCCATCAATACTTAACTGACTAGAGAGTGTGCCGGCGAGCTGACTATTTTCATCCAGAAGCGGCTTTAAAAAATCGAGGTCGAGCGCGTTAAGATGCACTTCTGCTCTAAGTGGCTTTGCAGTTTGCGCTAGATCAGTCACTAATGCTTGAGCGAGCAGTTGCCCTTGATTACCTAGCTGCATGCTAAGTGAACTGCGAAGTTGATCCTGTTCTAAGCTATTTTTAAGCTCTAAAGTATGCCAGTTTAGTGTAACCGGTACATCCAGCTGTTGTGTAAAAGCGCCCTGGTTGCCTTGGGCTTGCAGGCGAATTAACGGTGAGAGTCCCCTTTGCCACTCCAGCATTAACTGTGCAGACAAATCGCCTTGCAGCGATGATTGATAGGGTAACAGCCTATTCAGTTGACTCAGCTGCAATTTCTGCAAACTGAGTTGCAGTTTAGCTGCTGAGGCTGACAGCAGCGTCTCATTGTTAAAACACAAGCTGGCATTTGCTTGCTGCCAGCAATGTGGTTGTAATGTGAGCTTTTGCTCTGGGATGGACGCACTGAGTTGCATGGGTTGCGTTAATTGCCAATGTCCTATCGGTGTAGTCAGGTCGAACTGTGAAAATTGCCCTTGCCAAACTGCGCGATTTTCTAACGCGCCCACTAATAAAACATCGGCTTGCCACTCGTCAGCAGTTACTAGCAAACTTAGCTGATGGACTAATTCAGAGCCATTTAAGCTCAATGTCAGTTGTTGTAAATCTTGCTGCTGCCAGCGCCCCTTCGTCGCGGTAAACTGGAATTGACTTTGTATGGGATCTGCCAAAGATAATTGAGCATTTAATTCTGCTAGGGAAAGCTGGATATCCTCAAATACCAGTTGCTGTGCTTGTAGATTGATCGCAATATCCGGCGTCAGAGCAGGACCTCGTAGCTGGACGGAGCCAGCTATTGCTCCTTGCATGGCATGATAGCTGTGAGCAAGCGCAGGCATATTAAGATCGATATCAAGCAGCCAAACTTGATTTAGCTCGCCACTTAAATTGAGTTGGTTGTTGCCATGACTAAGGGTTAGGCCTGAGGTTTTTACTTGCCAGTTTGCCTGTTGCAAAGTCGCGGCTTGGGGGGGACCACTCAGTTGGACACTGCCTGCTAGGGTAAGAGGGAGTTGCCGTATGTTTCCTGTTAATGAGATGGTTGGCAGCTCAAGTGTTAACAGGCCTTCTGGCGAAAAGGTGCCAGAGTGCATCAGCTGACCATTTAGGTTGCCAGCATATTCTGGCCAATGTAAACCGGGTTGCAGATTATGCAGGCCCACATCCAATTGCCAGTGTAATGCGGTATCACGTTGTACTTTTCCGCTGGCGCTGAGCGCGCCATCTAAGGTATCGAGTTGAAGTAAACTGAGATTGGCTTGCTGCTGCCATTGCTGCCAGGTGCCTACCAACTGCAGCGTGGCTTCGGGTAAATTCTGCCCTTGCAACTGACTGCTAAGGTTTACTTGCAGCTCACTGAGACGACCGTTGATGTCGAGGGTCGTATTGTTAAGCTGATAGCGGGGGGCGGTTAATGGCCATTGCAGTTGCTCACTTGCAAACGCCAGTTTAAGCGGCAGGTCATCCGTTAACAATGCCAGCTCTGCCGCTAGCTGTGTGTTGAATAGGCCTGAAGTGTCCAACGTCAGCTGCAGGTTAGATAAATTGCCATCGAGTTTTAACCTGGCATGCTGCCCTGCCAAGGGGCCAGCATTGAGCTGTAAATTGAATTGCGCACTGATTGGCCAATTTTCATAAAGCGCAATGTTTGCTCCCAACTGCAGCTGCCCGAATGCATGTGTGGCTGTTGCATCTAAGATTCGAACTTGTTGTGGTGCCAGCTGCGCACTGAGGGTGAGTGCCTCGAGTTGTTGTGACGTATCGCCCTGCACCACTTTGAGCTGCTGTAGCTGAAAGTCGTCAAGATAAATCGATAATGGCAAGCGCAGCGTAGGTAGTTGCAGCGCCTTAAAGGCGCTCATCTTTGTTGCTGTTTGGTCGTTAGGTGTCAACATTAAGCTCACTTCTTGCCAGCGACCTTGTGATAATTGCAGGCGATTGCCCCAAGCGACTAGCCCAAGGCTTAACTGTTGCCAATGCAATTGCTGTTCAGGTAAGACAATACTGACCTGATTCATGCTTAACTTTTCCACCCGCAGTGGCATAGGAAACAGAATCGGCGGCACTTGGCGGCTTGTGGACGGCGAACTCTGTAGGGGGGGAGACAGATCCGTGGGTGTGGTAGCTTGAGACAATTGCGCTGAGGCAACGCTGTTATGATTTTCTGTCGCTATTGATTGAACATTGAGCGAATCTAGCGTTAACTCGGGAATACAAAGCCGGAATTGAATCAAGCAACGCTTTTGTAATCTAAAGGTCAGAGTGTCTAATTTTACATCAAGAGCGTCGTGTTGATAGCTGATCTCGCTTAAGGTGACCCCCGTTAACCAAGCTCCTGCAGTTTTGCCAACGGTGAGTTCCTCTAGTTGTGTTTCGACTAACCAAATGCTAAAGCGTAATCCAGCTTGACTGAATAACAAGACTAACAGCAAGCTGAACAGTGCCACCAAGGGGAGCAATAACGTACGATTTAACCACTTACCCAAACGCATGAAACCTCCTTTTATCAGTGGTAAGCAGAGCAGGGCTTAATTCGTTCACAGCTCTGGTCCTAGCGAAAAGTGCAGCTGAAAAGGTGAGTCACTAGCGTCTAACCCCCAGGCAAAATCAATACGCACCGCGCCTATGGGGGATCCCCAACGCACGCCAAAACCAACACCACGCTTCCATTCAGGCGTATTGCTCCAGGCACTACCGTAATCTGCAAAGGTGGCTAACCACCAATTATCTTTAACACGATATTGATATTCCAAGGAGGCAGTCGCCATATAGCGACCGCCAATTAGCTCGCCATTGGCGTTGACTGGAGAGACGGATTCAAAAGCATAGCCGCGTAAATTACTATCTCCCCCAGCAAAAAATCGAATGGAAGGCGGCAAGTTATCTACTTGCTCCATGAAAATGGCCCCGGCATCAATACGGCTGACAACACGGTGGTTGTCAGCGAGCGTATTAATGTAGCCGGCGCGTCCACGCAGGCGTAAAAAAGTTTCAGCAGAGCCCCAACTTTTGTCCGATACCTCTATGCCTAGCAGTAAACGATCTGCGCGAATGGGCATGCCTGAGCCCGTTTGCCTCGCGCGGGAAAAGCTGATACCCGGCATAATCAGGCTGCTATTAGCCGTTTGATCTGCTTGCGTGTAATCTTCATACAGCCAACGTATCGACGCGGTACGATACCAATTGCTTTGCAATAACCAGTGCCGTTCTACTGCCAGATTGGACTCTTTAGCGCGAGTATCCTGATAATCTCTGTTCCGTAACCCATACTGCAGTTGCCAGAAATCGTTAACCACGGTTTCTAGTGGCATTTTATAGGCCGCTTCAATACTTTGTTCCGCATTAGATACAGCCAGTTTGCTATTGACACTATGACCTCGGTCATTCAACCAAGGTTTAAGCCAGTTAAGTTTAAAGCGTGCGCCCACGTCATCAGAAAAACCAATGCCCGTTTCAATGCTATTGCGTTGGCGTGGTTCTAACTGAACCTCGATAGGGAGAATAAACTTATCTAATTGCTCTGTGTTGCCGTTGACTAAAATTGACGAGAACCAATTAGTATTGGCCAAGGCTTGATTGAGCTCGCCAAGTTGGCTAGCCAAATAAGGATCACCGGCTTGAAAAGGAACTAAATATTGCAAACGTTCGTGCCGTATCTGCGCGCCTTGAAAACTAACTTCGCCAAAGCGATAGCGCGGGCCGCTATCAAAATGCAGTTTCACAAAGGCTTGCTTTAACTCCGGTGCAACTTCGAGTCTAGCTAGGGTGAAGTTGGCGTTAAAATAGCCTTTACGTAATGCTAAGCTGGTTAGGTTTCGCTTAAAACTATCGTACTGGCCATGATGCACAATTTGGCCTTCTTTCGGTGCTTTGGCTAACAGTGCCTTAAAGTCGCTATCCGTTGCCGCATCGCCCGTTAGTTGTAAATCGACAGTGCTAATTCGCGTCGGCTCGCCGGCGACAACGTTGATGTTTAAACGGCTACCGGTGTTGCGACTTTCTAATGCAATATTGATGGTACTTTGATAATAACCTAAGGCCTGTAAGGCCATAGTAATATCTTCTTCTAAACGCGCTTGAAAACGCAGCGACGTAGAAATCTCGTCAGCTGAATAGCGAGCCAGATAAATTTGCACATTATTTTCTAGCGCCCCCTTTAAACCTGATAGGGTGATCGTTGTTTGCGCGGCCATCAGGCCGGGGCAAACAAAGAGTAATATAAGCCAAATTCGGGACATTAACTTCCTGCTAATTGTGAGATTAGGCGTCATGTTTACAGTTAACTCAATCAAGTGTAACAGAGTCTACCTTAACGGCTGGTGAGCAACAGCAAAACAGGGGGTGATTGCTTGAAAATTATACTAGGCAATGGCTTAAGTCTTATAAAAACCGATCACCTCAGACCAGCAATTCAGTTATACTGATACACAAAAATGGCAAAGGTTCAGTTTTTGGAATCCGAATGTCAATCTCGAACAAGGTGATGATATGAAAAATGTGGTCATAAGTGGCTCAGGCGTTTTTACTCCGCAAGAACGTATCAGTAACGACGAATTAGTACAAAGCTTTAATCAATATGTCGATAATTTTAATGCGGAACATGCATCGGCTATTGCAGAAGGCACAATCACGGCGTTGGAATACTCCAGTAGTGAATTTATTGAAAAAGCCTCAGGTATTAAATCCCGCTATGTTTTATACAAAGAGGGTATTTTAGATCCTGCCGTTATGCATCCTAAATTGGCTCGGCGTGGTGAAGATGCTTTGCCAGAAATGGTAGAGATGGCCATTGTGGCTGCTAAGCAAGCCCTAGCGCAAGCAAACAAAACGGCTGCAGATATTGATCTGATTATTTGCGCCGCGTCAAATATGCAGCGACCTTATCCCGCGCTTTCTGTAGAATTGCAACAGCAATTAGGTGCCACAGGCTATGCCTTTGATATGAACGTGGCCTGTTCTTCTGCAACCTTTGCCATTAGCAATGCCGTCAATGCGATTCGTGGTGGTACGGCGAAAACCGTGTTAGTGGTTAATCCAGAATTCGCCTCGCCGCAAGTCGATTACCGTAACCGCGACAGCCATTTTATCTTTGGCGATGTCTGTACTGCGACGGTTATCGAAGCTGAAGAAACCTGTACCAGTAACCAAGCGTTTCGAATTTTAGGCATGCGTTTAAAAACGGAGTTCTCTAATAATATTCGCTGTGACTTGGGCTATACCGAGCATTGCTTTGACGATGCTGATCCCAAAGTGCCTTTTTTCAAACAGCAAGGTCGCAAAGTCTTTAAAGAGCTACTGCCAATCGTGGCTGATGTGATTCTCTCTGAGATGGCGGCACAAGACTTGGCGCCAGAGCAACTCAAGCGACTCTGGTTACATCAAGCCAATATTAATATGAATATCTTTGCCGCGCGCAAAATTTTAGGCCGAGAACCCTTACCTGAGGAAGCCCCTTTAGTCTTAGATACTTACGCTAATACCGCTTCAGCAGGGTCGATTATTGCTTTCCATCATTATCAACAAGGTTTGGTTGCGGGCGATAAAGCGATTCTTTGCTCCTTTGGCGCAGGCTACTCGGTAGGGTGCTTAGTGCTGCAGAAATGCTAGGAAAAACTAAAACAAGGGGCTTTGCCCCTTGTTAATTACAGTTTTAGTACCGAGTTTTCATCGTAAGAAACTCGTGACGGCAGATAGGCATCTGCTTCGTCGTCATTTAGCCAAGTACCACCATCTACCAAATAACGAAATTGAAACTCACTGTCTTTTGGTAGCGTAATGCTGGCACTGAAATCACCACTTTTACTTTTTTTCATCGGCAGGGCGGCTGGATCCCAATTATTAAATTCCCCCAATAAAGCAACCTGCGTCGCTGCTGGCAGGCGAGCGGCCGTCAGCGTAAAGGTCACTTTGCAAGCGGGTTTGCTCTTCAAATACTGCTTACTGATGCTCATGGCTAACTCCTGTTGCTTAAAAGTAGGTATCCCGTAATGATGGATACCTGTTTACCCTAACTGAAATTCATGCATTTGCCAATGCGCAAAAAAGCAGCAATTTATAGGGTGTTGTAGCGTATAAGATTTTGGGTTGTAAAACAGTGAGTGAGTTTTTTAATCATACTAAAGTCAGTATTTCCTGATTACTCGTTATTTGTAGGCTTATTAAAGCTATGTTATTTGTAACAAAATATTTTTTTTAAAGCCTTTTAATATAAGCGTTTCGGGCTTTTGTAATAAATGTGTGGAGTGTAATTGGCAACGCATACCTTATTATACTTGCGCTAAGCAGGGTGTGGACTAATAACCTTAGCCTAACGTGTTACAACTAAAACATTTCTGAAACAGCCAGTCTGATACAAAGATTCACAGACCTAATAATCTTAAATTGCCAGAACAGAGTAGAATAAAACCATTATTCTTAAAGAAACTGTCGGCAGGACATCATTATGACATCGAGATTGAAAAAAGCGGGTATTCCCATTTTGATTTTAGTAGGCGCGATTGCCATTGCCGTGGGGATGTCTGGTTTACGCAAAGCCCCCGTAAAAGTCGAAGAACAACGTTTAGCTTTATTGGTCAATACGGAGTTATTAAGTGCCAGTGACTTAACTTATCGTATTGCCTCACAAGGAACCGTTAGCCCGAAATTACAAACGACTTTAATTTCTGAAGTGAATGGCCGTATTGTCGCCGTATCTGAACATTTTGTGGCCGGTGGATTTTTTCAAGAAGGCGATTTGTTGGTTCAGGTAGAACAAGCCGATTATCTAACCGCAGTTAAAGCTGCTGAGGCCGCCCTTGCTGGCGCTAAAGCGCAGTTAGAAGAAGAAAAGGCTCGTGCCAGAGTTGCAGAAGCAGAATGGCGTTCCTTTACCGAAGGAAAAGCACCGGCGTTAGGCTTACGTCAGCCGCAATTAGCCAGTGCCTTAGCCAATGTCCAATCATCAGAAGCCGATCTAGATCGCGCTAAGCGTGATTTAGGCCGTACTGAGATTCGAGCACCTTATGCCGGTATGGTAGCCAGCCGTACAGCGAATTTGGGACAATTTATTAGTCGCGGTAGTCAACTTGGCATGATTATGGGCACCGATGTGGCTGAAGTGCGTTTACCTTTATCAGATACTGACTTTGGCTTTTTGCCGCAGCAAGCAGCTAATGACCAAAACATCCCAGTGATATTATCAGCGACGGTAGCGGGGCAACCTCAGCAGTGGTTCGCAAACATTGTCCGTACGGAAGGTATTATGGATGAGCGCAGTCGAGTGATTTATGCTGTTGCTGAAGTGCAAGATCCTTATCAGCGCAATGCCGCTGATACGCCGTTACAGTTTGGCCGTTTTGTGCAAGCAGAAATCCAAGGTATTACGGCGAAGCAAGTGACTAAGGTGCCACGCCACCTGCTTAAACCCGGTAAGCAAATTTTAGTGGTCGATACCCATAACCTGCTGCAATTTCGCACGGTTGAGCTGGATCGGGCCGATGCCGCTTTTGCTTATATCACTGCAGGCATTGAAACAGGGGATAAGTTAGTCACTTCGCCCGTCACTAACCCTTTAGCGGGGACTTTGGTGCGTTTATCAGATGCTGAAGATACAGCGCCCGCTACCGGAGATACTGCAACAATAGTGGCAGAGGCTGTTAAACCGGCTGAGGGGCAATAAGCATGGATACTAATAAAGGCATTATTGCTTGGTTTGCCCGCAACAGTGTTGCCGCAAACTTGCTGATGGTGGTGTTATTACTGGCGGGCTTAGGCTCTGTCCTTACCATAAAAAAACAAACCTTCCCTGAAATCGAAACTGAAGTCGTCACAGTTCGGGTCCCTTATCTAGGTGCTGCGCCGCAGGAAGTGGAAACGGGTGTCATTGATAAAATCGAAGAAAGTGTACGCAGCGTCAACGGCATTAAGCGCGTTCGTTCTACTGCGGTCGAAGGTTTAGCCACTGTTAATTTAGAAATTAGTTCAGGTTATAACATCTCTGAAGTAATGGAAGAGATCAAAACCCAAGTCAACTCCATCTCGACTTTGCCAGAACAAACCGAACGCCCAGTGGTGTATCGGGTGCGTTTTCAAAGTAATGTCATGTGGTTATCGCTCTATGGCTTAGCTTCTGAAGCCAGTTTAAAAGAACTAGCAAAAAGTATTCGTGATGAAATTAAAGCCTTACCAGGCGTCAGTAAAGTGGATGTGGTTGCGGCGCGTGATTATGAAATCAGTATCGAGATCCCCGAACAGCGCTTACGTGAATATGGCTTAACCTTTGACCAAATTGTCACCGCGATTCGGGGTAGTTCCGTTGATTTACCCGGCGGGTCTATTCGCTCGGAAAGTGGCAATATTTTATTGCGTACCAAAGGGCAGGCTTACTATGAAGATGACTTTGCTAATATCGTACTGTTACGCAATGCCGATGGCACTCGCTTATTGTTAGGTGATATCGCCACCGTCACAGACGGCTTTATTGAGCGATCGCGCTTAGCGACTTTTAATGGCGAAAACAGTGTTTCTATTCGCATTGATGCGGTGGGTGAAGATGATACCTTACGGATTGCAGATACGGTAAAAACCTATATTGATAAAAAGCGTGAGCAATTACCACCGACTATTACTTTAGATTACTGGGGCGACTCCAGCTATTACTTGCAAGGCCGTTTAGATTTAATGACCAGCAATCTGTTTTATGGGGTTATTTTGGTCTTGCTGGCGCTTACCTTGTTTTTAGAATTCCGAGTGGCGTTTTGGGTTATGGTGGGGATCCCTATCTGTTTCCTTGGAGCTTTGGCATTGTTGCCGCTGCCATTTTTCGATGTCTCCATTAATATGATTAGCTTGTTTGGCTTTATATTAGTGCTGGGGATAGTAGTAGATGACGCCATTATTATTGGTGAAAGTGCCTACAGTGAAATTGAAAAACGCGGCAAATCGACTGATGCGGTCATTGCCGGCGCGAAAAAAGTGGCCATGCCCGCTACTTTTGGGGTGTTAACTACCATAGCCGCTTTTGTGCCGATGTTATTAGTTGGTGGGGCGCAATCAGCTATTTGGGGCTCAATCGCCTGGGTTGTGATCTTGTGTCTGGTTTTTTCGATAGTTGAATCCAAACTGATTTTACCTACCCATATTGCCAATATGGATACCAAACCCTGGGATCCAAATAAAGGCGGTATTTATGCCTTAGGGCGCTTTGGCAGTAATACCTTAAAGCGGGTGCGTGGTGCGGTCTCGCGGGTCTTATTTAGCTTTATTCAAAATCGTTATCGGCCTTTTATAGCGCGCTGTATTGAATTTCGCTATGTCACCATGTCGATATTTTTCGCACTACTTATCTTAATGTTTGGTGTGCTCTCGGCTGGTTTTGTCCGCTGGGTATTTTTCCCAGATGTGCCTAGTGATTTTATGCAGGCCAGTGTGCAGATGGAAGAAGGTGCGTCGAACGAAGCGACGGTGTTAGCTATCCAAGAAATTGAAGCAGCCTTAATGCGGGTTGATCAACAATTGCTGGCTGCCGGTGAAGATGTGGTGGTGAAGCATCGCTTGGTATTTTTAAATAGTGATACCTCAGGCAGTTTAGTGGTTGAGCTGGATAAGAGTGAAGGGCGCGAAGTCGATAGCTTCGAAATTGCCCGCCTGTGGCGCGAGCAAATTCCGGATATTCCAGGTTTAAAAACCTTTAGAGTAAATAATTCTACCTTTGGTGGCGGCTCTGATATTGCGCTGCAATTACGTGGCCGCGATTTACCGCAGCTACAGGCCGCGGCAGAGGACTTAAAACGACGTTTAGCAGCTTACGAAGGGGTATTTGATATTGAAGACAACCTGCGCGGCGGCAATGACGAAATTGTTTTAGCGTTAAAGCCGGAAGCAGATCTGCTGGGTATAACACTCTCTGATTTAGCGCGTCAGGTACGTTTTGGTTTCTTTGGCGCCGAGGCGCAGCGGGTGCAGCGTGGTGGTGAAGAAGTGCGGGTAATGGTGCGTTATCCGTTAGAAGAGCGCCGATCACTGGGTGATTTAGAGAACCTGCGGGTGCGCACAGCCAATGGCGGTGAAGTCCCGTTCTCGCAAGTGGCTACCTATACGCTGCAGCCTAGCTTTAGCGCTATTACGCGAGTGAATGGGCAACGAGCGGTGACTATTACCGCCTCTGCCGATAAGTCACTGATTGAACCTGGGAAAGTGGTAGCCGAGTTGCGCCGCGTTGCGTTAAAAGAAATTGAGCAGAGCTATCCTGGAGTAACAGGTCAATTAGATGGGGCGAGCCAAGACGAAATTGATGCACAGCAAGATCTAATGAAAGCCGCCGTCTTTGCATTATTCTGTATCTTTGCATTGATGGCGATACCGCTGAAGTCTTATTCCCAGCCCTTGATTATTATGAGCGTTATTCCCTTTGGCTTAATTGGTGCAGTCATTGGGCATATGGTGCTAGGACTCAGTATGAGCATTATGTCGGTGTTTGGTTTAGTGGCGCTGGCAGGGGTAGTAGTTAACGATAGCCTGATTATGGTCGATTTTGTGAACCGAGCTAGGGCACAAGGTATGGCGATTAAGCAAGCCGTGGTAGAGGCGGGCACCCAGCGTTTCCGCGCTATTTTGCTAACCTCATTAACCACCTTTGTGGGCTTGGCACCTATCGTATTAGAACGCAGTTTACAGGCTAAAATAGTGATCCCGATGGCGGTATCACTGGCCTTTGGTATTCTGTTTGCTACCGTTATTACGCTAGTATTGATCCCTGCGCTTTACGTTATCTTGGAAGATATAAAAGCATTGTTTCGCGGTAAAAGTGCCGTTAAGCTAGACAACACGGAATCTTTACTAAAATAGGCACTTAGTGACCCTATGGCAATTTCTGACTGCGGCGATGCCGCTGTTCAGCGTATTTATCCTGCTGGTGTTATGTCGCCTGCCTGCTCGGCAGGCGATGCCTTTAAGCTTATTAATCAGTGCTGTGCTGGCCTATTGGGTATGGCAGATGCCCTTGCTGCAACTTACTGCAGCAGTAGCAGAAGGGCTGGTTATTGCAGCGACCATTCTCTGGATTATTTTTGGGGCCATAGTGCTATTAAAGGTGCTGACCTTAAGCGGTGCTATGGAAGTAATCAAAGCCGGCTTTTGCCAGCTGTCTGCCGACAAAAGAGTACAGCTGGTGATTATTGGCTGGCTGTTTGTCGGCTTTTTAGAAGGCGCTGCAGGCTTTGGTACGCCAGCCGCCATAGCGGCACCCTTATTGGTCGCGCTGGGCTTTAGCCCATTAGCCGCAGTGGTATTGGCCCTAGTTGCTGATTCTGCAGCTGTGTCCTTTGGTGCCGTCGGAACCCCTGTCTTGGTAGGGTTGGCGCAAGGTGTACCCGGAGTAACAAGCGGTGAGTTACAACAGATCGCGTTAACCGCGATTGGGATTGATATCTTTGTGGCTTCTTGGTTGCCGTTGATTTTAGTGCTGATGTACAGTCGCTTTTTTAGCGAACAGGCCAATTGGCGTTACGGTTTGGCGGCTGCGCCTTTTGCGCTGCTATCGGGCTTAGCCTTTACCTTGCCGGCGTATGGCGTAACTTGGTGGCTGGGGCCTGAGTTTCCTTCGGTACTAGGTGCCTTGATTGGATTAGCCATCACCTGTAGTGCAGCACATTTTCAAATTCTCACACCAAAACCGGTGGTTACTGCTCCTGTCGCATCGGCAGACTTTACCATTCAGGTTAAGCAAAACCCAGGTGTGCAAACTTCGTCTGCGCAAGTGCAGTCAGATCACAGCACTATGCCAAAGCCTATAGCGCTTTGGCAAGCTTGGTTACCCTACGTGGCGGTTGCCTTGTTATTAGTGCTCACTCGCGTCTCCGAGCTGCCAGTTAAAGCTTGGCTGCAGGGAGTAAACTGGCAATGGCAGGGCATACTGGGTTCTGAATTGACGGTTAGTGTGGCGCCCCTTTACTTGCCTGGCTCAGTGTTTATGCTGGTGGCGTTGGTCGCTGCCTTTGCCTTTCGGCTGTCAAGGGCGCAGCTGGGTAATGCTTTTAAGCAAAGTAGCACTATGCTGTTGCCATCCTGTATTGCGCTTGCTGCAGCGGTGCCGATGGTGCGTATTTTCCTGCATTCAGATGTCAATGCGCTAGCTTTACCGGCGATGCCTTTGGCCTTAGCGGCTTTGGCGGCGACATACTTAAGTGACTATTGGTTAGCGCTGGCGCCTTTAGTTGGCGCACTGGGCTCCTTTATTGCTGGCTCAGCAACTTTTTCCAATCTGATGTTTGGTAGTTTTCAACAAGCCATGGCCCAGCAAGCTGATTTACCTCAAACCCTCGTATTAGCGCTGCAAATGTTAGGGGCTAATGCCGGTAATATGATTTGTGTGGTGAATGTGGTGGCGGCAGCCAGTGTGGTGAATCTGAACGGTCGGGAAGGGGAGATTATTCGTTACACCCTGTGGCCTATGCTGTTTTATTGCAGTGGCGCGGCGCTGGTGGCTTTTTGGTTTTTCAGCTAAGCTCTTAAAAAACCTATTGAGTTCGCTATGAAAATTATTTTTCGCGCCAATGATATTCTCGAAGCGCATATTATCTCTGGTATGTTAAACAGCCAAGGGGTTGAAACCTATGTTGGCGGGCATTATTTACAAGGCGCAGTAGGCGATTTAGCTGCTATGGGTTTTGCTAATGTGTTTGTCGCAGATGAGCAAGCTGATTTAGCGGAGCAATTATTACAGGATTATCAGCAAGCGGAATTTATCGATTTTCCGCTTGCTGACGAAGAGGGGCTGGCACCTGCGGGCTAAGGTGCCGCGGGGATTGCCAGGTCTAAACCGTCAGAGCTTAAGCCAGCAGGGCTGAAGCTCTGCATTCGCTTGTTAACACTCGATAATATTAACCGCTAAACCACCGCGCGAGGTTTCTTTGTATTTGGTTTGCATATCTTTGCCGGTATCCCACATGGTTTTAATCACCTTATCTAAGGACACCTTGTGATCGCCACTGCCACGTAGTGCTAAGCGCGACGCGTTAATGGCTTTTACTGATCCCATAGCATTGCGCTCAATGCAAGGGACTTGTACCAAACCGCCAACTGGATCGCAGGTTAAGCCTAAGTTATGCTCCATACCAATTTCTGCTGCATTTTCAACATGCTGCGGACTACCACCTAAAATTTCAGTTAATGCCGCTGCTGCCATTGAACAGGCTACACCCACTTCACCCTGACAACCGACTTCGGCGCCCGAAATGGAGGCATTTTTCTTATATAAAATACCAATGGCGGCACCTGCTAGCAGATAGCGGGCAGCAATCTCGGGCGTGACAGGTTGAATAAACTTGTCATAGTACATTAGTACCGCTGGAATAATCCCCGCCGCGCCATTCGTGGGGGCAGTAACCACCCTGCCACCGGCGGCATTTTCTTCATTGACCGCGAGCGCAAATAAGTTAACCCAATCCATCACTTGTAGCGGATCAGCACTTTTCTCGGCCATCAGTTTTTTATACAGTGCTGGGGCGCGACGGCGGACTTTTAAACCACCAGGTAAAATGCCTTCGGTGCGAATACCGCGTTCAATACAGGCGCGCATGGTTAGCCAAATATTATTCAGTTCACTTTCAATTTGCGCGCTGCTACGTAGCACTTTCTCGTTTTCCAGCATTAAGCCGGAGATAGATAAGCCATGCTCTTTGCAAAGGGCCATCAGTTCAGCGCCGGATTCAAACGGATAAGGTGGTGGATTATCGGCCGCAAATTGGCTAGCCGCTTCTTTTTCTTTGGCAAAATCTTCGGCCTTGACAATAAAGCCACCGCCAATGGAAAAATACACTTCGCTTAGCAGGACATTTTTCTCGCTATCATAGGCAATTAACTCCATGCCATTGGAGTGTTCTTTTAAGGTTTTGCGCCGGTGAAAGACGATAGCGCCTTCGCGTGGAAAACTCACGGCTTGTTGCTGAGCCAATTGTAAACGCTGGCTTTCATGTACTTGTTTTAAAATACCTTCGACTGCATCTGGATCGATAGTTTCTGGTAAGTAACCCGATAAGCCTAAAATCACTGCTTTACCAGTTCCATGGCCTACGCCAGTTTGACCGAGCGAGCCAAATAGTTCTACTTTCACACTGGCGATCTGCTCGATCTGGCCGTTTTGTTGTAGTTGCTCGGTAAATTTTTTTGCTGCCCGCATTGGCCCGACCGTATGTGAACTAGAAGGACCGATGCCGATACTAAACATGTCAAATGCACTGATGATCATAATATTCGTACTTCTTTTTGGTTATCGTTTTTAGTATATAGCGTTACCTGAAGCATCACGGCAAGCCTAAGCGGCTTGGTCGAGATGCTTGGGTGTATAGGGTACACAATAATGAGCTTATTGTATCGTAAGCTTTGCCATACTGTAACAAGCGGCAAGCTCCATTTGTTCTCGAAACAAGCTCTGCTCAACCTCTATTGCGTGGAAGCGTGCAATAATCTTTACGAAATTTCTAGATTGGGTGAAGTTAGCTAGCGGATTTGTTGCACTAGCTGCTGAATGATCGCAGCAGTGGCACCCCAAATCAGTTTGTCTTGGTAGGGCATAAAATGCAGCTGCCTAGGCATTCCTTTCCAAGGTAACCATAACTGATGGCGGTTGGCCGGCTCAATAAAATAGTTTAACGGTACCTCAAACACGGCACTGACTTCTTGCGGATCAAAGCGGATTTTCGCGCTCGCAGGCAACAAACCGACCCAAGGACTAATTTCAAAACCGGTGAGCGTATTGTAGCTATGCAGTTGTCCAAGCAATTCAATATCTTTGGCGTTAACACCAATTTCTTCTTCGGTTTCCCGAAGCGCTGCGGCAGCGGGACTTTCATTGGCCTCAAGTTTACCGCCAGGAAAACTGATTTGTCCAGGATGATGCTGTAAATGTAGCGCTCGCTGCGTGAACAGCAGCTGCAGGCGATCACCGTAATCGATAATGGGCACTAATACGGCGCTTTGCTTCGGCTGCATGCCGGCTGGCAATTGCATCATGGTTGCTGCTACAACTTGCTGCAATAAAAAGCGGTTTTTAAACTCTACTGCCTGCATAGCGTCTCTGTCTATCCTGCAATCGCTGATAATACGGGTAAGATACGTGCCACCTTATCCAGGGTTTCTTGATATTCACTGTCGGCTTTCGAATCCGCCACCACGCCACCACCCGCCCAGCAGTAGATTGTATGCTGCTCACAGACCAGAGTACGAATCGCAATATTGGTATCCATATCGCCGTTGCTGCTAATGTAACCGATAGCACCACAATACACATGGCGTCGATGCGGCTCCAGCTGTTCGATAATCTGCATGGCACTGATTTTTGGTGCGCCAGTAATAGAGCCACCAGGGAAAGCGCCTCGCAGCAAATCACAGGCCGTATAAGGCGCAGCCAACTGACCACTGATGGTGCTGACCAGATGATGAACTGCAGGGAAGCTCTCGATGGCAAATAACGTGGGGACTTTTACCGACCCAGGCGTACTCACTTTACCAATATCGTTGCGCAGTAAATCCACAATCATCACATTTTCGGCCCGATCTTTTGGCGATAGCTGTAAGGCTGCCGCCTCTGCTTGATCACTAGCAGCGCAAGCCCCTCTGGGGCGAGTACCTTTAATCGGTTTGGTTTCAATCATCCCGGCTTTTAATTGTAAAAAACGCTCAGGTGAAATGCTGATCACAGCTGCGTCGGCTAAACGGATAAAGGCTGAAAAAGGTGCGGCGTTTTTCTCACGTAACAGTCGATAAGCCTGCCATTCATCTCCTTGATAGCTCGCATGAAAGCGCTGCGCTAAATTAATTTGATAGCAATTACCGCTTTTAAGCTCTTCCTGTACTCGGGCAAATTTTTGCTGGTACTGCTGCTCGGTCATATTTGCTTGCCAAGCCGAGGTTAAACAGAAGCTATTCGTTTGCGTTGCACTACTGGCTAAGCGTTGTTGTAGCTTAAGCCAATTTTCTTCTGCCTTGCCACTATAATCACTAAACCAAAGTTGTTGTTTATGTTGGTCAAAGATCAGCGCCCAGCGATACAGGCCAATAGCCATATCGGGTAATTGCAGCGTATTTTGGGCAATGGTGGGCACTTTTTCTAAATAGCGACCTAAATCGTAACCGAAATAGCCTAGGGCGCCGCCGCAAAAAGGTAAGGGCGTCGTTGCTGCCTCAGGAAAGTAGCGTTTTAGCGCACAGTCTAATACCTTAAAGGGTTCTGTTGTGTAATGATGACTGCCGTGTTCATCATGCAGCACAGTACTGCCCTGTTGACTGACTAAGGTTGCCAAGGGTTCAGCCACCATAATCTGATAACGGCTGTTCGGATGGCTGGCATCGGCCGAGTCCAGTAACATTGCCCAAGGTTGAGCGGCGAACTGCTCAAACAGGTCAAGTAAAGAAAGCGCCGCTGCCGGCGTGTTATTTGCGTCGTAAATCAGATACTGCTGCATGATTGGGACTAGCCGCTGTTTTCGATGCGCGCTATCATACCAGTACCCACACTAATAGTTAAATGTCTCGCCTGCATTGGCGACAGAGGAAGGGCCAGCATGACCGTTATTCGTCAACAAGATTTTATTGATAGCATTGAAGATGCACTGCAGTACATTTCTTACTATCACCCATTGGATTTTATCAAAGCACTGGAAGTGGCTTACCATAAAGAGCAAAACCAAGCTGCTAAAGATGCCATTGCCCAAATTTTGATTAACTCGCGGATGTCGGCTGAAGGCCACCGGCCGATTTGTCAGGATACCGGTATTGTGACCTGTTTTGTGAAAATTGGTATGGATGTGAAATGGGATAAAACCGATTTAACCGTGCAGCAAATGGTGGATGAGGGCACACGCCGTGCTTATTTAAACCCCGATAACCCGCTACGCGCCTCTATTGTTGCCGATCCGGCTGGTTTCCGCAAAAACACCAAAGACAATACGCCGGCGGTCGTACATATCGATTTAGTGCCAGGCCATCATGTTGAAGTGATGATCGCGGCTAAAGGCGGTGGTTCAGAAAACAAAACTAAAATGGCGATGTTAAACCCATCAGATTCTATCGTCGATTGGGTATTAGAAACCCTACCGAAAATGGGCGCGGGCTGGTGTCCACCGGGTATGCTTGGCATAGGTATTGGTGGTACAGCAGAGAAAGCCGCGGTATTAGCCAAAGAATCGCTAATGGATCCGGTCGATATTCAAGAGCTACTTGACCGTGGTGCCGAGAATGCCGAAGAGAAACTGCGCTTAGAGCTGTACGAAAAAGTAAACAAACTGGGCATCGGCGCGCAAGGCTTAGGCGGTTTAACTACCGTTGTGGATGTAAAAATTAAGTCTGTGCCAACGCATGCTGCCTCGTTACCGGTGGTAATGATCCCGAACTGTGCTGCGACTCGCCATGTGCATTTTCATTTAGATGGTTCAGGCCCAGCCGACATTACTCCGCCTAAACTGGAAGATTGGCCACAAGTGACCTGGGAGCTGGGAGCCAATGTGCGCCGCGTGAACCTCAATACGGTTACGCCAGCAGATGTACAAAGCTGGCAAGCCGGTGAAACCGTGCTGTTAAGTGGCAAAATGCTGACCGGCCGTGATGCGGCGCACAAACGTATTGCTGATATGCTGAATAAAGGCGAAGGTTTACCTGAAGGCGTTGATTTTAAAAATAAATTTATCTACTACGTTGGCCCAGTAGATGCCGTAGGTGATGAAGTGGTTGGCCCAGCCGGCCCAACAACGGCTACGCGCATGGATAAATTTACCGATATGATGTTATCGCAAACCGGTTTGCTGGGTATGATTGGTAAATCAGAGCGTGGCGATAAAACCGTGGCTAGTATTAAAGAACACAAAGCGGTGTATTTAATGGCCGTAGGTGGTGCAGCCTATTTAGTGTCTAAAGCCATTAAAAAAGCCCGTGTAGTGGCCTTTGCCGATCTTGGTATGGAAGCCATCTACGAATTTGATGTCGAAGACATGCCGGTTACCGTAGCGGTGGATAGCAATGGTAACAATGTGCATCAACAAGGGCCGGTAATTTGGAAAGCCAACATCGCTGAGCTAGATGCAAAATTAAGCAAAGCCTAACCATAATAAAAATAGGCCGCAGCAACGACTGCGGCCTTTTGCTAACTGAGGGAACCTGATGAAAAAACTCACTTTAGTTGCCGCTACGTTATTTAGTTGCGGTGTGTTTGCCAAGGGACCGCTTACGGTCGAACATTTAAACCAACATAATAAAATTGGCAATGTCGCTTTATCGCCTGATGGTCGGGCGCTGGTGTACAGTCAAACTAATGGCGGTTTTGCACCTGCTGATACCTCGCACGATTTATATTTAATGACGTTGGGTGATACGCGCAGCACCAAACGTTTAACGCAGCACAACAGCCGCGAACGCGCTGTGCAATGGCATCCAGATGGTCGCAGTATCTTCTTTATCGCTAATCGCAATGGCAGTGATCAAATTTGGCAACTGCGTTTAGATGGCGGTGAAGCACAACCGGTTACGCAACTCCCTGTACAGGTTAATGGTTTTAAATTGGCTGCCGATGGTAAAACCGTGGCGCTGTCTTTAACGGTAAAACCAGGTTGTCAAAGCTTACAATGTACGCTGGACGCGCAAACCGCAGACGCAGCGAGAAAGGATACGGCCTTGGTGTATGATCAACTGATGGTCAGACATTGGGATCACTGGCTTGATCAATACCGTGAGCATCTGCATGTTGCTGTGCTGACAGATAAACCGATTACGGATGCAAAAAACTTGATGGCAGATTGGAATACCAATATTGCCGGTATTGATCAAGTGGCCTTTACCCCAGATAACCAGCAGCTCGTGTTTAGCGCCAAAATCCCGGGCGCTGACCAAGCGTGGCATACCAACTTTGATATTTTTCAAGTGGCGCTGACGGGCGGCGAAAAAATCAATTTAACGGCCGATAACCCTGCTTGGGATGCTAAGCCAAAATTCTCACAAGATGGTCGTTTTATGGCTTATCTCGCCATGAAGAAACCTGGCGCTGAAGCGGATCGTTTTGGCTTAATGGTATTAGACTTGGTTACGGGTGAGAAAAAAGAACTGGCAGCCAATTGGGATAGATCCATTTATGATTATCAATTTGGTTTAGACAACCGCACCATTTATGTCACGACGCAGGATGTAGGACAATTTAGTATTTATGCCATCAATACGAGCTTTGGTGATGTGATCAAAGTCTATGGTGATGGCTATGCCGGAAGCTTACAGGTTGCCAGTGATAAGTTGGTCTTTACCAATCACCGGTTAAATATGCCGATTGAAATCTTCCAAACTGGGCCAGATGGTTCGCAAGTCCAGCAACTCACCGATGTGAATGCGCAGTGGCGTGCAGCGGTACAATTTGGTGATTTTGAGCAGTTCAGTTTCGAAGGTGCGGAAGGGACGACCGTGTATGGTTACTTGGTCAAACCTTGGAATTTTGATGCCAATAAAAAATACCCAATGGCCTTTTTAGTGCACGGTGGCCCGCAAGGCAGTTTTGGTAATATGTTTAATGAGCGCTGGAATGCGCAAATGTATGCTGCTAAGGGTTATGCCGTGGTAATGGTCGACTTCCATGGCTCTACCGGCTATGGTCAAGCCTTTACCGACTCCATCAGCCGCGATTGGGGCGGTAAGCCTTTAATTGATTTGCAAAAAGGTTTTGAGTATATCCTGCAAGCGCAACCGTGGATTGATGGCAACCGAGCTTGTGCGCTTGGTGCCTCTTACGGCGGCTATATGATGAACTGGATTGCCGGTAATTGGCCTACGGGTTTCAAGTGTCTGGTTAATCATGCCGGTTTATATGATATGCCAAGCTTCTATGGCAGTACGGAAGAGCTCTGGTTTCCGGAGTTTGACCTAGGCGGTACGACTTGGGATCCGAATGCCGATTACGCCAAGTTTAATCCTGCAGCGCATGCCGATAAATGGCAAACGCCGATGTTAGTGATCCATGGCTTAAAAGATTACCGTGTGCCTTATGCACAGGGCTTAGGGGCTTTTACTAACTTGCAACGCAAAGGGATTGAATCAAGACTGGTGATTTTCCCAGATGAAAATCATTGGATTTTAAAACCGGATAACCGCGTACGCTGGTATAACGAAGTGTTTCAGTGGTTAGACAAATACACTAAATAACTCGGTTAACCTAGCCTAAAGCCTCGCACTGCGAGGCTTTATTCCTATATGGAACGGTTAATATTCTGCAAAAGGCCCTTGCCCCGGCTGCAGTTGGCGTCGAGGTGCTGTTACCCCATACTGTAACCGTAAACGCTGCGTAAAGCCTTCGCTCTCCAATTGCAAAAACATCTCTGCCAGTGGTTGTAGCAACGCCTGATGGCTTCGATGCAGCAGATGGTAATCAGGTAAGCTCATCAAGTGGTGTTCTGCAACAGCAAATTCCGCGGTGCTAGAGAGTCGATAAGCGGCAAAAATAACCGCATCTACTTTACCACTAAAAAATAACGTTTTAGTACTTTCGATAGTTCCTGAGCTAATCACTCTGCGGGAAGCCGGTAGCTGTTTCAGGATATCTTCGATAATTAATGAACCGCGCACAAAGGCTAAACTTTGCACAGTGTCAAGGGTGCATTTGGGGCATTGCTGTTGGTTTATATACAAATAAACTTCTGTATCAAACAAGATATAGGGCACAGTCAGCAGGTTGGGATAGTGCTCTGTGACTCTAAGTACTCTAGCGATTTCACCGTCTAATACGCCCTTATTCGATTCAACTAAGCTACGACCAAAGGGCACATCTATAAAGTCGGCTTTAATGCCTAGCCTAGTGTAAGCTTCATTAATCAAGGCTTGGCTGTATTGCGCGGCGGGTGAGTTTAAGGCCTGGCGCATCTGCAACTCCGTTGCGAATTGCGGGCTGGCAACTAAGGCACTGACTGGTAGTAAACAGAGCAGAATAAAAGAAAGCCATTTCATCAAAAAAAATATCCATATTTACAAGCACAATATCTAACTGACGTTAAGTTAATTTCCGGCAGAATGTGTTACTGAAGCT
>CAZNXI010000006.1:0-13243 GCA_964577005.1 uncultured Rheinheimera sp. | reverse complement strand
AGTAACAGCCATCCACTGCAAATCAACTTAACGCGCTTACTAAGTCGCTTAGCGTTTTCGCCGAAGCGAGGGGTTAGTCGCGAAGTTTATGCCACCAGACGGTCAGTGCATTCAGTTGTTGTTTAATGTTGTCTTGGATCTTAGCATCTTTTAGGTTGCCATCATGATCAAAAGCGCCACTGAAAGCATTCGCAAAGACTTCCGGTTTATTTAATGGGTGTAAATCGAGGTAAACACAGACTTGTCTTAAATGGTATTGTGCCCGTGAACTGCCCATTCCTGCGGCGGATCCCATAATGGCTACCGGCTTACCGCGTAATAAATGATTATCCGCTTCTCGAGATGCCCAATCTAAAGCATTTTTTAGGGCCGGCGCGAGTGAGTAATTGTACTCAGGGCAACCTAACAACAGTGCATCGGCCTCTGCAAATTCTTGCAGTAATCTTAAAACAGCAGGGGGTTTTTCAGCTAAATCTGCATTATAAAAAGGCACATCTAACAAATCTGCTAAATGAATTTTCATACCTTTTGGGGCATTGGCCTGAGCATAACGTAACATCCCTCTGTTCGTTGATTTTGCCCTTAAACTGCCACTGATTGCTAAAACCTTCATTGTCATTATCTTGCTCCTCTGTGCTTTACTGCATTAAAGCTTAGCAGCTAAGTTGAAGATTGCTGTTAAAAACTTGGTTCGCGATAAAGAGGCCGCGGTAATGCAGCGCTTGGTTTTCGCGCTTAATACCTGCCTAAACGCAATTTAGTAGCCGTATAGCCTTGCTTGATGCTGAATAGGTTATTTGATTGAATATTTTGCTGTTACAATAATGACCTACAGGATTTCAGGGTACTGCTTTGTCGGTTGCAATGTATAGCTTAAAACAACTTTCCTTTCACTATCCCGCTGCGGCGAAGCACCGCAATAAGGCCATGGGTAGTAAGGTACTCAACTCGCTGACCTTAGACATTCAAGCCAGCGATCTCGTTGGTATCATTGGTCCTAATGGTGCAGGTAAAAGCTCGTTATTGCAGTTACTTAGTGGCGGTTTAGTCCCCACTGCAGGTGAGCTTTATTTGGCAGGTCGAGCTATGCAGCGTCTGAACGGTCATGCTTTAGCCAAACGCGTGGCTACGGTCGCACAAATGAGTATGCCGCCAATCGGCTTGACCTGTTTTCAAGTCGCTGCAATGGGGTTAATCCCCCATAAACAATGGTTTGAAACAGATAATGATGCGGATCGACATCAAGTCGCTATGGCGTTAGCGCAGGTTGGCTTAGCAAACAAGCAGCATGATGCGACGGCAAGGCTGTCTGGCGGCGAGCTACAACGCTTATTTATCGCTCGCGCTTTAGTGCAGCAAGCGGATATTCTGTTATTAGATGAACCCACTAATCATCTGGATGTGCAATACCAGCATCAGGTACTTCGGCTGTTACAAGATTTGGGAAAAACTGTCGTCTGTTGCATGCATGATCTTAATTTAGCGGCCCGTTATTGCAATAAATTGCTGTTGTTAGATCAGGGCGAGCTTATCGCCTTTGGTACACCCGACGAGGTGTTGCAGCCAGCCTTGCTGCAACAGGTTTTTGGTTTACCCTGTGAAGTAACCGCCCATCCCCATTATGGCTGGTTACAGGTTACCTTTGTTAGTGCAGCTGATCTTGCTGCGCCTGCCTGTAACGGAGGTTTGCGCTAATGCTAAACCAAGCCACTTGCAGCATTGTGCAGCGCCAGCGCATGACCTTACTGCTGTTAATCGTGATACTTGTTGCTAGCGTCTTGCTTAGCTTAAAAATTGGCAGTGTCCAACTCAGTATCGTTGACGTGTGGCAGGTGTTAAGCGGCCAAATACAGCCTGATAGCTTATCGCAAACGATTATTTGGCAAATTCGTTTACCTCGCTTGGTCACGGCGATGTTGGTGGGGGCTGGATTAGCGGTCGCGGGGGCGGTATTACAAAATGTCAGTCGTAATCCACTGGCTGATCCCTACTTATTTGGTTTAATGGCTGGTGCGGGTTTGGGCGCAACGATAGCCAGTATTTTATTACCTGAGCAGTTAATCAGTTTGGCATTATCCGCATTTTTAGGGGCTTTACTGGCGGTGGCGCTGGTATTTTTAGCCTGTGTTGGTAATCGCTTACAAAAAATGGAAGTGACCTTGTTGGCTGGCGTAGCCGTATCTTTTATGCTCAGTGCCATTAGCAGTTTTATTTTGTACTTTGCTGAGCCCTTTGCTGCAA
Source organism: uncultured Rheinheimera sp. (assembly GCA_964577005.1). GTDB lineage: Bacteria > Pseudomonadota > Gammaproteobacteria > Enterobacterales > Alteromonadaceae > Alishewanella. The sequence continues at coordinate 11,002 of CAZNXI010000006.1, read as the reverse complement.
ATCGGGTGATCTTCTGGTTAATGGGGAGCTTAAGTCGTGCCGACTGGCAGAGCGTGTTATTAATTGCCCCAGCGGTGGCGTTATTGTTGCTGGTGGCACTGGCGCTGCGTCGTCAGCTCGATGCCTTACTGTTGTCTGATGAAAGCGCCCGTAGTTTAGGCGTTAATGTGCAGCGTTTACGGCTGGCCATGTTGTTGCTAACAGCATTGGTGACCGCCTGTATTGTCGCCCAATGCGGTGGCATTGCCTTTGTCGGTTTAATGGTACCGCATATGGTGCGCTATTTTCTGGGCGTAACGGCAGTACCTTTGTTGTTAGGCTCGGCATTGTTTGGCGCGATCTTTATGATCTGGGTCGATAATCTGGCGCGTAGTGTGCTCGCAATGCAAGAAATTCCTCTAGGTGTCATCACCTCGGTGTTGGGCAGTGTGTTCTTTTTACTGATGTTGCGGCGACAGCTGCAACAAGGCTAATAGGTATCGAAATGGTAACGGAAGAGATTAAACAACAACGGCATCAAGCGAGGCAGCAGCGGTTAAAAGCGCAGGTGGATGCCGCTGTGGCGCGAGCCAGTATCGAAAAAGGCTTAATGCTGGTGATTACCGGTAACGGTAAAGGCAAATCTACCGCAGGGTTTGGCACTGTGGCGCGCGCCGTAGGGCACGGCTTAACCGCTGCCGTGGTACAGTTTATCAAAGGCAGTTGGGAATGCGGTGAACGTAATTTACTGCAGCAGCATGGCGTCGAATTCTCCGTGATGGCCACGGGTTTTACATGGGATACCCAAGATAAAGCCGCGGATATCGCGGCGGCAGAGCTGGTTTGGCAAGATGCAGAGCGTTTTTTGGCTGATGAGTCTATCGATATGGTGCTGTTAGATGAGCTGACCTATATGCTTAGTTATCATTATTTGCCGCTGGAGCGCGTTGAACAAGCCTTATTAAACCGGCCGGCTAAGCAACATGTGGTGATTACAGGACGCGCCTGTCATCGCCGTATACTTGAACTAGCGGATACCGTCAGTGAAATTGCCGCGATAAAACATGCATTTGATCACGGTGTTAAAGCGCAGCGTGGTTTAGATTGGTAATGTTCAGCACGATAAAATAAGGTTGCTAGGGATGGTTTCGTGGATACAAATGCGCGTTTATAGTTTGCAGCAAAAAATACAAAGTTGGGTGCAACCACTCAGTGTTATGTCATTATTGGCAATGTTACTTTGTGCTACTGATACTATTTCGGCAGAGCAAGAGCCACCGCAGCGTGTAATTAGCTTAGCACCACATATCACGGAGCTTGTTTATGCCGTAGGAGCGGGTGATAAACTGGTGGCAGTGAGTGATTACAGCGATTACCCGCAGGAGGCGCAAGCTTTACCACGGGTAAATAGTTTTGCTGCTTTAAATATCGAGGCCATTTTAGCCCTTAAACCGGATTTAGTATTGGCTTGGCGCAGCGGTAATCCGCCAGCAGATCTGGCTCGCTTAAGCCAATTTGGTATTCGCGTTGAGTTTTCTGATCCCATACTGCTAGACGATATTGCCAAAGAGCTGGCGCAAATCGGGCAGTGGCTGGGGCACGTGGAGCAGGGGCGGCTATTAGCGCAGCAGGTGCAACAAAGACTAACCGCATTACGACAACGCTATGCACAGCTAACCCCGCTAAAGGTATTTTATGCCATGAGCATCGAGCCACTTAGTACAGTGGCGAATCAAGCCTGGCCAGCACAATTGCTGACAGGCTGTGGTGCTGAAAATATTTTTGCCGATGCCAAAACTGACTATCCGCAGCCGCAACTAGAGCAATTATTAGTACGCCAACCTGCAGTGATAGTGCGAGCGCTAAAAGACAGCCGCGCTCAAGATCAATTTTGGCAACGTTATCAGAGTATACCGGCGGTAACGCAGCAGGCTTTTATTACGCTAGAGCCCGATTGGGTTTATCGGGCTACACCAAGGATGCTAGATGCGATGCAGCAGTTGTGTGAGCAATTACAGCTACATCGGCAAGCCGATTAATCTTTGGTTTTTTCTTGCTGCTTGCCAACAGTGCGACATTCTGTGAAGTAGCCATTGTGCTTGCATACTTGTTTGGGTTTAGCGGGTTCAGGTGTCGCAAGTTCTTTCACTTTATTGATAACGGCGCCATCAATCGCCATACCTAATTCAGTAAAGGGACTTGGCTCGCTTGGTTGAACATGGCCAGTGCTTGGATGGTGAGCATTTTGCTGGTTATTACTGTGTTTACTGTCTATTAAGACTCCCAGCACAGTACAACCACTTAAACTTAAGGTCGCCAGCATACCTACAAAAACTAATGAAAACTTCAACATAGGTTTCTCCGATAAAGAGATCTGATTTTGCGTGAGTAAATTTTAAATGTAAATGAAATCATACTTTTAAAAGGGGTATCGTTAATTTATTTACAATAACGCTAGCTGATAGTTCCCTGTCGCAAAAGCTTCCGCTAATTCCTGTGAGCGAGCTAATACCTGCTGCCAATAACGAATACGTGTATGATCATTAAGCTTAAAGTCTTTGCGATCAGGGATCTTGCCATAGGGTAAGCTGGCTACCCATTCATTTGAGGGGCAGAGTAATACCACATTATGCAGATGTGCTTGCTTGGCTCTACGCCAGCGCAAACTTTTGTCAAACCAGCCTGGGATCAGTTCAGGATAAAAATGCGGATAAAGCACTAAGCCGTTGTCGATAAAAGGCTGGTCAAAGTGGTAATCGGTGATCCCACCATCGAAATAACGCCCAGGTTTGGCGCCGGCGATATCCGCTATCGGGTTCAGTACCATTGGAATAGCGCCACTGGCAATTACAGCTGCTTTGAGATTGTCTTTCGTTAGTAACACATGTTCGGTCGGTAAACTGGCACTGTGATAAAACTGTTCAGTGGCGTCTGCCACATGAAAATGTACGCGCTGATAAAAATGTTTTAGCCAACGCCGACTGACTAAATTGGCACTGGCGGTTAACATTAACCCCGCACCTTGTAGCAAGGGGCTGGCACTTTTATTTAAACCACGCGCCCGATCGACAATAATATTCAGCTTCATCACTGGGTTATCCAGCACCTGCGCCAGATGCTGCTCTGTGGGTAACACTTCATCAATAATGGCTTGCGAAATGCGCGAGATCAGCCGAATATCAGCACCTTTAGGGTAACACACTTCTGAATACGCTTTGGCAAAGCGTGAAGAAGCCGCCACAGCATCGGTTTGCGCATAGCAGGCAAAACGCCAAGCGCCGGCCGAACTGCCTAATAAATGTAGTGGCTGTGTTCTACCTTTAAAAAATTCAGCCAATAAATATTGGTCTAAACCATATAAACAAAACCACTTCGGCCCACCACTGGCACCCACCAGCAATTTGATATCATCTGCCTGCAGGCCATGTTGTTGAATATGCGCAAAGGCGGTACTACCGGCTAAAACACGTAAAGGTGACGCCACAGAAACTCCTTTTAATCGTTACATACAAAAAGTTTAATTGCCAAATAAGGTTAAATACATGCGTTCAGCATAGTCATCGGTCATGCCTGAAATATAATCACAAATCACCCGCTGTTTTGCGGCAAGATTAGCGGCCTGTTGCCAGCGCTGTTGGGTATTCAGTGGCAGCAAACGCTCAGGATCAGAAGCAAACGCATCAAACAGTTTTAACAACATGTTTTGGCTACGAAAGCGCGATTGTTGAATACTTGGCTGTTGAATGACGCAGCGGTATACCAATTGCTTCAGCGTGTGCAAAATATGTTGTTCCTGCTCGGCCAAAGCGGCGTTATAACGGATTAACGGTGTTTGGCTGTTAGGTAAACTTTCCACTAAGGTTACTGAGGTAATTAATTGATTAACCAGCGAACCAATCGCATCTTTACGCAGATGATGGGATTTGGCAAATAAGTTGTTAGCCAGCTCGGTTAAACGCTGTTGTACCGCCAGAGGCAGCACGCGAAAAGGCTCTGCTGTAAAGCTATGCCATTGCTCCGCGCTAATATTGCCCAGCACAATAGCGTCTTCTAAATCATGCACACCATAGGCAATATCGTCAGCCAGCTCCATAATGGAGGCATCCAAAGACTTATGTAGCGATTTTTGCCAAGGTGAGGTTGCTAAGGTAACACATTGCTGAAACGCCTCCCGCTCATCTAGGCAAAGCGGCGCCAAAATCCAATCTAAAATCGCGCTATCGGCAGCAAACACCGCCTTGGCAGGATGCCATTGATTTAAACTTAATGGATTCTCTGCCAGCATCGGCGCGGATAAAGGGGGTTGTAAAACTGGATACTTTAACAAGCCGAGCAGGGTTCGTCGGGTCAGATCCATGCCGTGTGATTCGGTATAGGGCTCTAGTTTCGCTACTATTCGCAGGGTTTGACCATTGCCCTCAAAGCCGCCATAAGCCAGCATTTTATAATTGAGCGCGGTTTCACCGCCATGACCAAAAGGCGGATGGCCTAGATCATGCCCTAAACAGAGCGCTTCCATTAAGCTATCATCAGGTAAGCTTGCGGCTAAGTTAGGGCTAATCTTTAAACGCAGTTGGCTTAGCAGACCGGTACCAATTTGCGCCGCTTCTAAAGAATGCGTTAAACGCGTGCGGTAGAAATCATTTTGACCAATACCGAGAATTTGAGTTTTCGATTGCAAACGGCGAAAGGCCGCGGAGTGAAGCACTCTGGCGCGATCGCGTTGCCAAGGTGTTCTATGATCAAAAGGCCTATCGCCAGGCGCCGCCGAGCGGCGAGCTGACCACATGTCATCCATACTTTCTCCCGTCAAAACTAGCGATATTCAGCGACTTATACTAAAACACTATACTAAACCAGTTAGGCAGAACAAGCGATACTTTGCATTGGCGCTAGACGAGGCGCAATTTATACTGTATAAATAAACAGTTTTCTAGCAGAGGGTATAAAAATGGCGGTAATTACCAAATATGTTGTAGAGCGCAATGGAGTAGAAAAAATGACCTTTACCTCTAAAGCTGAGGCAGATGCCTATGACAAGATGCTCGACATGGCGGATGCCTTGCAGCTCATCCTGCAAGAAAGCACCTTAGTCGACTCAGAGCAGCAAGCAGAAAGCCTCGCACTCTATCTCGCGCAGCAAAAAGAGGCGTTACTGGTGGCGTTAGGGGTAAAAAAAGCGCCAGCTAAAGCCATGGTGCAAGCAGAGCCTACAGAGCAGGTTGAGCTAACAGCAGTAAAAAAATCGACCAAAGCAGAGCAGGCAGCTTAGGCATGGCCTACGGTGTTTAGCACATTTAAAAACAGGCTGCAGTCGCTTTGACCGCAGCTGTTTATTTCTTATGTTTCTTATGAAGAGTCGGCTTGTCGCTTTGCATTTCGCATCACTAAAGCCGATGGCTCATAACTGTTTTTGACGAGCTGCCCAATAACGCTGTAAATCGGCTCTTACTTCCGGTAACAGTAAATACAGGGCCAAAATATTCGGTACTGCCATTAAGAAAATCATCGAGTCGATAAAATCAAATACCGCCATTATATTCGGTACGGCACCCATGGAGACCATACCGCAAAACAGCACCTTATAAAGCGTGGTCAAGGTCGGTCTATTGCCTACTAAATAGCGCCAGCCGGTCAAACCGTAATAAGACCAGCTTAAAACAGTAGAAAAGCCAAATAACAATAAAGCTATCATTAACACGATTGGAAACCAGTCAATTACGGATGCAAAAGCGCCAGAGGTAATTTGCACTGCATCTAAGCCTTGTACTTGGTAAGCACCGGTCAGAATAATCACCAAGGCGGTAATAGTACAAATCACCACGGTGTCGATAAAGGGCTCTAGTAAGCCAACAAAGCCTTGTGATACCGGATCTTTGGTTTTCGCTGCCGCATGGGCAATCGGCGAGGAGCCAATGCCGGCCTCATTCGAATAAGCCGCACGGCGAAATCCTTGGATCAGTACCCCGATAAAACCACCATAAGCCGCATCGGGGGCAAAAGCGCTTTTCACAATTAAGGCTAAGGCCGCTGGCACTTCTGTAATATGATAACCAATCACCACAAAGGCCGCCGTTAAGTAAATCGCACACATGGCAGGTACTAATTTACTGGTAACATTCGCAATGCTTTTAATACCGCCAATAATGACGGCACCAATTAACGCGGCATAGATCACCCCAAATAACCAAGGGTTATCAAAGCCGGTCACACTTTGTACCTGCACAAAACCTTGGTTTACATGCACAAAACCCGCCGAGCCAAAAATCACCGCCACGGAGAAAAACATCGCTAACACTGTGCCCAGTGTGGGTAAATGGTATTTATCTAAGGCGGCTTTAATGTAGTACATGGGGCCACCTGATACTGTCCCATCGGCATGCTGTTGCCGGTATTTAACCGCCAGGGTACATTCGACAAATTTGGTCGACATACCCAGTAAACCGGCCACAATCATCCAAAAGGTCGCACCTGGCCCACCTAAGCTAATCGCCACTGCGACCCCAGCAATATTGCCGGTACCGACAGTGCCAGAAAGGGCTGTGGTTAAGGCTTTATAAGGCGAGATCTCACCACTGGCGTGAGTATCAGGCTTAGCAAAGAGGCGTTTGATGGCGTAACTAAAGCCACGGATGTTAATAAACCCCAGATAGCAGGTAAAAATCAGCGCACCACTGATTAACCAAATCAACACTAAGGGAATGTCGACACCCTGCACTTTAATGGCATAAAACACCACAGCGGCTAACTGCGTCGTAAAGGATTCAAACAAGGAGGCAAAAGAAAAATCTGCAGTCATTACACCTATCCAAACAGTAAGCCAGCGCGGGAGCTATCCGCGCTGGCTGAAGTGAAATTGCGTTTATTGGCTATAGCCAGGCAAAAATTGCGCGAGTTTAGTGATGGCTTGGGTTAATTGTTCTTTATGCGGTAAGGTCACAATACGGAAGTGATCGGGCTCAGGCCAGTTAAAGGCACGACCATGCACTAACAGCACCTTGTGTTGGCGTAAGAAATCTAACACGAATAATTCATCATCTTTGATTTTGTATTTTTTCAAATCAATTTTAGGAAACAAATACATCGCACCTTTTGGCCGCATGCAGCTAATGCCATCAATTTGCGTCACTAATTTATGTGCTAAATCCATTTGATCATACAAACGGCCACCGGGTATCACCAGCTCATTAATACTTTGATAGCCACCGAGCGCTGTTTGCACGGCATGCTGACAGGGCACATTGGCACAAAGCCGCATTGAGGCCAAAATGTTTAAACCCTCAATATAATGTTTAGCAAGATGCTTGGCTCCTGAGATAAAGAGCCAGCCAATCCGAAAACCGGCAATACGATAATTTTTCGATAAGCCACTAAATGTCAGCATGACCAAATCATCAGCTAAGGCGGCGGTACTGACATGCTCGGTTCCATCAAATAAGACCTTATCGTAGATTTCATCGCTCATCACCACCAGTTTGTGCTGGCGCGCGAGTTTTAACAGCTCCAATAAAAAGGCTTTGTCGTACACCGCCCCTGTTGGATTATTCGGGTTAATCAGCACGATGGCACGGGTTTTTTTACTGATTTTAGCTTTAATATCTTCTAGCGCAGGTAACCAGCCTTGCTGCTCATCGCATAGATAATGTACCGCTTTACCGCCAGCTAAATTGACCGCAGCTGTCCACAGTGGATAATCTGGCATTGGCACCAAGACTTCGTCGCCATTATTTAATAACGCTTGCAGGGACATTAAAATTAGCTCAGATACGCCATTACCTATGTACACATCATCCGCATCGGCCCCTAAGATACCGCGTTGCTGATAGTACTGCGCCACCGCTACGCGTGCCGGATAAATACCTTGCGAGTCGGAATAACCTTGGGCAGTTGGTAGGTTATGAATAACGTGTTTTAAAATTTCATCGGGTGCTTCAAAGCCAAAGGGCGCAGGGTTACCAATATTTAGCTTGAGAATACGATGGCCTTCCTCTTCCATCCGTCGAGCCTCTTGCGCCACAGGTCCACGAATATCGTAACAAACACCCTCTAATTTTGTGGAACGCTCTATTGGTTTCATAATAGTACCCGCTAACCCTATCCATCCAGACTGCTAAAAGTGACAGGTAGTTTTTATCAGCTAGCAGAAATTTGCAATGATTTCAGCATGAAAAACCAAAAAAAACTACCTAAAAACATTTAGGTCGAATCCATAGCGGTTAAAAGGTAGAATAAAACCATAAAATAAGGTCAATTTGGTGTTTTGCACACTCTAAAACGACAACATAGGTGGTTGATGCCCGTAATTCGTAAGTTATTTTTGCTCGCAGTTTGGTTGCTAGTTGGCTACGCCATACTGCATCCTTTTACTACGCTTGAACCACTTAAAGAGCCTGAATTGCTGGAAGAGTGGCAAAAACCGACGCGAATATCCGCAATGTCAGAAGTCGATCAGAAAAAACTGCTACAGCGTTTAGCTTATCCTCGCCATGAGATCCCGAAGAAGCCATTGCCTGATTTTAATGCTATCGCTGATGTTACTGAGAAAAAGAAAGCCTTTTTTGCCTATCTTCGTCCTTATGTACGGCAGGAGAATCAACGCTTACTGCTGCTAAGGTCAGACTTACAAAAAATTAAGGAAAAAAAGCAAAAAAATCTGCGTTTACAGCTAGAGGATTATGCTTTTTTGTATAGTTTATATGATGAGTTTCGGTTAGAGGTTACTGAAAGTGATCTTAATACACTTAATGCATTGTTATTACGCGTTGATATCATTCCAGAGAGCTTAGTTTTGGTGCAAGCAGCCAATGAATCTGCTTGGGGCACCAGCCGTTTTGCGGTAGAAGGCTACAACTTTTTTGGTCAGTGGTGTTTTCGAGAAGGCTGTGGCATGGTGCCGTTACAACGTGCCGAAGACCAGTTTCATGAAGTGGCGCGCTTTGATAGTCCGGCACTGGCTATTCGTAGCTATTTCTATAATTTAAATACCTTCCATACGTATGAACCTTTGCGGCAAATTCGTGCGCAATTACGCGCAGAAAACAAGCCCGTCAGCGCCGAGGCATTAGCCCAAGGTTTAATGGCTTATTCAGAGCGGGGCAGCGAATATATTGCTGAGATTACCAGCATGATTCGGTTTAATCGGCATTTATTAGAAGAAGGTTAGCGCTTAACTATCCAAGCGCAGACAGCGTGACAACGGCTGTTTTAGCCTTGTTGTCACACCTTTTGCACCGTGTTAGGCTAACTGCACGGTTTGGGTGAGCAAAGGCTCATCGTCATCTTGCTCTAAGCCAACAGGTATTGTCGGTACAGCAACTTTATCAAACGCCGTATCGCCTTCTCCTACTAACGCGGCTTCTTTGCTAATAGCGGCAAAATCAAATAAGTTTTTGTCGGCTAAGTGCGATGGCACGATGTTTTGCATGGCTTGGAACATGGTTTCAATACGTCCTGGAAAGCGTTTATCCCAGTCTTGCAGCATTTCTTTTACTACCTGACGCTGTAGACCATCTTGTGAACCACAGAGGTTGCAAGGAATGATGGGAAAGCCCTTGGCGACAGAATATTTCTCGATGTCTTTTTCCTTGCAGTAGGCAAGGGGGCGGATCACGATATGTTCACCATTATCGCTGATCAGTTTCGGCGGCATAGACTTCATTTTGCCGCCATAAAACATATTTAAAAACAACGTTTCCAACATGTCATCACGGTGATGTCCCAAGGCGATCTTGGTCGCGCCAAGCTCTTTCGCCGTACGATACAAAATACCCCGACGTAGCCGCGAACAAAGCGAACAGGTGGTTTTACCTTCAGGGATTTTTTCTTTAACAATAGAGTAGGTATCTTCAGTCACAATCTTAAAATCTACGCCAATACCCCTTAAGTAATTTGGCAGGACTTCAGCAGGAAAGCCGGGTTGTTTCTGATCGAGATTCACCGCCACAATGCTGAAACTGATCGGTGCGGATTGTTGTAAATTAAGCAAAATATCCAGCAAAGTGTAAGAGTCTTTGCCGCCAGACAGGCAAACCATCACTTTATCACCGTCTTCAATCATGCCAAAGTCGGCGATAGCCTGACCAACACCTCTGCGCAGTCTTTTGTGCAGTTTGTTTAGATTATATTGCGCTTTTGCTTCAGCTGCGTGTGACATGTTCAACTACCCGATGGAAAAAAGGCCGATATTATATACTCAAATTACGGCCTTTTACCAAAGGAGTTGTTTAGCTTTTTTCCAGAGGACAAACAAAATTAGCAGGCTTTAACGCCAGCACATCACAATCGAGGCGATCAATCACATGTTCGGCAGTATTACCAATGATTGCTGCAGAAAGTCCGGTGCGGCCAATAGTACCGATAAGCACCATTTCGGCATCTAACTCGCGAGCCAATTTTGGGATAACATCTTCTGGCATGCCTTCTAACACGTGGCATTGCTCAGCAGCAATGTCGTAGCGTTTTGCTAAGCCAAAGATGGCATCTTTATGATGACGTTGCATCGTGTTGTTATATTCCTGGGGGTTAAACTCAGGAATTTCGATAGCAATATTTACCGGTGTGCCAGGGTAAGCGTTGACCAGATGTACTTTGGCATTCAGTAAGGCTGCCATCTGTTGTGCTTGCTCAATGATGCGTTGATTCAGCGATAAATGATGCTCTTTTTCACTACCTGCGTTTACTGCAGCGATTATAATACCTTGTTCCGGCCAGTCATGCTCTTTTACTAGTAATACCGGGCAGGGGCATTTTCGCAGAATATGCCAGTCACTTGGCGTGAAAATCATCGATTTTAGTACGTCATGATCATGAGTACCTTTAATCACTAAATCGTAATGATCTTCTAGCACTGCTTTTACCACCGCTTCAAAGGGTCTGTTGTGCCAAACCACTTTTATTTCAATAGTTAACCCTTGCTCGCGAGCGGCACTGAGGTAGTTGGCGATCCAAAGCTCGCGATCTTTTATCACTGCGTGTTTCATGGATTCACGCTCGTCACCCGAGAGCATGGTAGTCATTTCGTAGG